>JALYSC010000498.1 GCA_030855005.1 Bacteroidota bacterium
ATGTGGTGGTTGGAGTTGGAGGATATGCATCAGGGCCCCTTGTGAAAGCTGCAGCAGGATTAGGAATTCCAAGTGTGTTGCAGGAACAGAACAGTTTTCCGGGTGTAACAAATAAGCTTCTTGCAAAAAAAGCAAGGAAAATATTTGTCGCTTATCCTGACATGCAAAAATATTTTCCGGTGGAGAAAATAGTATTGACGGGAAATCCAATGCGTGGCCAGCTTGTCGTGGAAATATCAAGATCGGAAGCCGCAAATGTTTTTGGTTTGGATCCGGATAAAAAAACAATCCTGGCCTTTGGTGGAAGTTTAGGAGCACGTACAATCAATGAGACAATAAAACAATCGTACGATCTGATTAGGGATCGAAATGATATACAAGTTCTTTGGCAGATTGGGAAGCTTTACGCCGAAAAATACCTCGATCCTACGGTCCCCAGACCCGGGAATGTAAAAGCCTTTGTGTTTATCGACAGGATGGACCTTGCTTACGCGCTCGCTGATGTAGTGATAGCAAGAGCAGGAGCCATTACGATCAGTGAATTGTGTCTTTCAGCTCAACCTGCGATCCTGGTGCCTTCACCCTATGTTGCGGAAGATCACCAGACACACAATGCGCGATCACTTGAGAAACTCGGGGCAGCCATGTTAATTCCGGATAAATATGCTCCTCAAAGAGCATTTCCGGAAGCACTACGATTGTTATCTCATCCGGAAGAATTACAAAAACTGGAGAGTAATATTCGTTTGCTCGCGAAACCAAATGCAGCTGATGAGATTGCAGATCATATTATTCTTTTAGCGAAATCAGGAAAATCATGAAACAACTAAAGGAGTATAAACACATCTACTTTCTCGGCATCGGCGGTATCGGGATGAGCGCATTGGCAAAATGTTGCCTGTTATGGGGAGTGAAAGTTAGTGGCTATGATCGCAGTTCATCAGCAATAACAGATGCACTGATTGCAGAGGGAGCGGATATTCAGTTTGTGGATAATCCGGAGAAGATCAACAGTTTTCCGGACCTCGTAATCTATACGCCCGCAATACCTGAAGACAGCCGTATCAAATCTCATTTTCATCATTACAATATGTTGATGGTGAAAAGATCAGAAGCACTGGAATGGATTACAGCAGGAATAGATACAATAGCAGTAGCTGGAACGCATGGAAAGACTACAACATCGTCAATGATAAGTTATCTCCTTCGCGAAACAGGAATACCACACACGGCTTTACTGGGAGGCATTGCAGCTAACTACAATTCCAATTTTATCTCTGACAGTCTTGATCTGATGGTGGTAGAAGCGGATGAGTATGACAGATCTTTTTTGAGACTTTATCCCAGGTGGGTTGTGCTGACAGCGATGGATCCGGATCATTTGGACATCTATGGCACATATGAAGAAATGCTCAATGGATATCGTCAGTTCTTAATGCAGATTCAACCAGGAGGATTTTTATTGTACAGAGATGATCTTGAATCATTGATAGGAGATGAAGTTTGGAAAGTGCTGGATGCAAATGATATTGAGTCATTCTCATTTGGATTGAATGAAGGCCATTATCACACAACGCAGCTTCATGTTGAAAATGGGGTATGGCAATGGGATCTTCAGACACCATGGAGTATGATCAACGGTCTTGCATTACTAATGGCAGGCAGACATAATGTGCTGAATGCAACTGCAGCAAGTGCGTTGGTTCTGAAGGTAGGAGGAGATGAAGAGAAGTTACAGAAGGCATTACCGGGATTCAAAGGAGTGTCGAGGCGATTTGAAATAAGATATCAGGATAGTGAGCATGTATTTATTGATGATTATGCGCATCATCCGGAAGAATTGGTTGCCGCAATCACTGCTGCGAAAGAGACATACGGAAGTTCGGTGACGGGTGTGTTTCAACCGCATCTGTATTCGAGAACCAAAGATCTCGCACAGGGATTTGCAGAGGCCCTTGATTTACTGGATGTGCCAGTCATCATCGACATCTACCCTGCACGTGAATTACCAATACCAGGTGTAAGTTCCCAATCAATATTTGACCTGATGAAGAATCCTAATAAAAAATGGATTCGAGGAGATGAATGGATTGAATGGGTCGTACAACAAAAGCCTCGAGTATTTATCACACTCGGAGCCGGTGATCTTGATAAGCATATTCCTGATCTGATCAGGCAACTATACAAAAAATGAAAAAAATAAATAAGCAACGCATTAAAACTTTATTCTGGCTGATGCTGCTGGGAGCGCTTACAGGGGTCACCCTGATGGCTGCCCGCTTTCAGACTGAAGAGGTGATTGCCGGCGTCGAAGCCGAAGTGCTGTTGCTTGATAAAGGAAACAATCTCATCCTGCCGGAAGACATCGTCAAGTCTGTAGTCAAAAAGTTTGGCCCCCTTGATAAAATACCGATCGACTTGGTGGACATGAGGAGCATTGAAGAGTTTTTATTGACAAGTCCATACGTAAAAGAAGCAAGAGTATTCCTCGGCGCCAATGGTAAACTCAATCTTTCCATTCGTCAACGAATGCCAATCATGCGGATTGTCGATAATGCAGGGACGCATTGGTACATAGATATAGACACTGTCAGGATGCCGGTGTCGAGAAATTTTACAGCACGCGTACCACTGGTGAATGGAAA
>JALYSC010000100.1:0-7451 GCA_030855005.1 Bacteroidota bacterium
TTAGTTCTTCTCTGCATGAGATGGACAAAACTATTAATCTATGTGCTCTATACTGGGTATCCTCAACATTCAGTCTGATCCACAGGCATTACGCCAGCGCGCATTACAGATGAGTAAACTGCAACGACATCGTGGTCCTGATTGGAGCGGCATCTACTACAATGAGAAAGCTATACTCGCGCATGAACGGCTTTCCATTGTCGATGTAAATAATGGTGCTCAACCGTTATACAATGCTGATCATTCTCATGTACTTGCAGTGAATGGCGAAATATATAATCATAAAGATCTCGAACAACACCTGACAGTACCATTTGAGTTTCAAACCAAATCAGATTGCGAAGTAATTCTAGCTTTATATGCCGAGAAAGGAAATTCATTTCTTGATGAATTGCAGGGCATGTATGCTTTTGTATTGTATGATCAGGATAAAAATGAATGGCTGATTGGTCGTGATCATATAGGTATCATTCCTCTTTACACCGGTTATGATGAATCCGGAAATCTTTATATCGCATCTGAGATGAAAGCATTGATTTCACAATGCAAAAGCATCAAAGAATTTCCGCCAGGCCATTACTGGTCAAGTAAAGATCAGGAGCCAACCCGATACTATTCCCGTGACTGGATGCAATATGATGCAGTAGCTGGTAATGAAAGTGATGTACAGCAATTACGTGATGCATTAGAGACAAGTGTGCGAAGTCATCTGATGACTGATGTTCCATACGGTGTGCTATTATCCGGAGGATTGGATTCTTCTATCATAGCTGCGGTGTCCAAACACTATGTCAAGAAAAGAATCGAGGATGATGATCAGACAGAAGCTTGGTGGCCACAATTACATTCATTTGCAATTGGATTAAAAGAATCACCGGATCTGATAGCTGCAAGAAAAGTAGCGGATCACATAGGCACGATCCATCATGAATTAAACTTCACTCTCCAGGAAGGAATGGATGCTCTTTCAGATGTGATATATCATCTAGAGACATTCGATGTTACTACAGTTCGTGCATCAACCCCGATGTATTTGATGGCGCGGATGATTAAAGCGATGGGAATCAAGATGGTGTTGTCAGGTGAAGGTGCCGATGAAATCTTTGGAGGTTATCTTTATTTCCATAAGGCGCCTGATGCAAAGGAATTTCACGAAGAAACTGTCCGTAAACTAGATAAGCTTCATCTATTTGATTGCCTTCGGGCTAATAAATCCATGGCTGCCTGGGGCGTTGAAGCACGTGTTCCATTTCTTGATAAGTCTTTCATGGATGTCGCCATGCGCATCAATCCAAAAGATAAAATGGCTGGTCCGGAGAAAATGGAAAAGTATATCCTGCGAAAAGCATTCGAAGATTATCTCCCGCATGAAATAGCATGGAGGCAAAAAGAACAATTTTCAGATGGTGTTGGATACGGATGGATCGATCGGTTAAAGGAATTGGCGATAGAAAAAGTTTCTGATCAACAAATGACTGCAGCATCATTTCGCTTTCCAGTCAATACTCCGGTATCCAAAGAAGCTTACATGTACCGTGAAATATTTGAATCACACTTTCCACATGCCGCTGCAATTGATTGCATTCCTGGTGGACCTTCAGTAGCATGCAGTACACCACAGGCAATATTGTGGGATAAATCATTGAGTGAGATTACAGATCCATCCGGCAGATCGGTGAGGTCTGTACATAAACAGAGTTACTAGGCTTAGACTTAATTTATTTCAATCCAGTACGAACCGCCGTGTCGCTCGATGACAGGTAGAGCCGGATTCTCCCAGAAAGGAATCAAAATCTTTTTTAATTCTGGATCTTCTGAGACAAAGTAATTAGGCATGATTGTTTTGTACCTGTTTGGATTGGCTAGTATGAAGGCCGCCAGTCCATATTGTTCCGAATAATACCTTTCACACATCTCCATTGGATAATCATAAGGCAGGTATATATCATGCAGATGTACGATGACTCCAGGTGAAAGTGAAGGAAGGATTTCCATAAAAAATACCATGGCATCTGAATTGGGAAAGATGCGATGGGAATTGTCAATAAAAACGATATCACCCTTACCCAATGATGTAAAAAAGGATAGATCGCATTTTTCAAATGGACTGCGGATGACAATGTCTGCAAGAGAGTCTATCTCTTCCCTTGGTGAAGGATCTATTGAAATGATCCTGGTCTGAAGAAGATGATCTCGTTTTGCTTTATTAACGACTCGAGTTGAATTGCCTGAACCAACTTCAACATAAGTTTTAGCGCCGGAGAATGCCATGAAGGTGTATAACATTACAATATCGAGTCCGGGTAGAAAGCCATTATTCCATGCCGGATCCATGGGATTGACGACTTTCGATTTGTCAGGAATTGATAATAATTGATCCCGATAAGTCATGGCTCTCACAAGCCATTCTCTATAGAGCTCGCGATTCTCGTTAATGATCTTGTAAAGTAATCCGTGAGCCGGATGTCCGTGTCCATACCTAGGCTTCATTGCTACAGGGTACTCCAGATTTAATGTCTGGTATCCCGGAAGAAATGACTTGATGATCGTTTTTAATTTATTAGCCATGTGCTACTTTTCAGCAGACCCTTCCACCTGTTTGAAGAGAGCGATCAGATCTGTGGCATCTTCGGGCTTAATTCTACCTGCGAGAATTAAACGCACTTCGCGCCGCCGGGCAGCACCTTCATAAAGTGTTTTTTCTTCTGGTGTTTCAGGTATGACTTCCGGTACTTTTTTAGGTCTTGAAGTTCTGCTATCCAATGCCACAAAGGTCATATAGGCATGGTTGGATTTTTCCAAATCTGCACCAAAGGAAGAGGTAGTAAAGACTTCGAGATAGATCTCAACTGACGTATTGAAAGATCTTGTTACTGAGGCTTTAATGGTAATGACATCACCTAGATGTATAGGTTTGGAAAAGGAAACGTTATCCACTGAAGCTGTGACTACATGCGCACCGCAATGTCTCGCTCCGCAGATGCCTCCTGCAATATCCATCCACCGCATGAGATTACCACCCATAAGATTACCAAGGGGATTGGTATCATTAGGCATGATCAATTCCGTCATCGTGGTCCGGCTATAATTGACCGAACGGCTTTCATTTTGATTCATAGATTATTCTACCCTCACCAAGGCCTTCATTACAGCTTCGGAGAACAATGCCTCCATTAGCGCTGGCTGGTCCTGATTGATTTCGACGAGATACCATTCTTTATTATCAGCCTGAATGGCCATTACTGCTTTTTGAGCAAGGATGGTGAATTGCTTGGTATTAGGATCCCATTTGACATTAGGCTGGTGATATACCGATTCAAACTGCTGCTGCATGCCCAGGATGGATTTAGGATAATCATACAGACCTCCAGGAGTGACGTCAACAAGCATATCAACTGAGTAGGAAACTCGCACAAATGTTTCGTTGCCTTCCTTAATAGGTTCTGTAAAAGAGGTGATGCGACGATTCTTAAGTTGAACGGATAAGCCATTGTCCTGCTCCGTTTTCACGACATCTATCAATTCCTGTTTTGAAACTTTACTAAACATCTTTGGATAAAGAATGTCAAAAGCCTCACTATACTTTTTCTGATTGGTGAACTCGATATACGAGTCAAGTTTCTTTTGAATCTCAGGGTTGCCTGTGACCTGTGCATTAATTGAAGTGAACAGGAGTACTGTCAGGGCGGTAAAGAAAAGTTTAACGGTATTCATCATGAAAATTTTAAACTGTGAATTCAGGTATACTTGTCTTGGGTGAGAATGCAAGTTCAAGCTCAAATACCAGACCAAATTCCCTGGCGACCTGCTGTCTGACAGACTGCAAATCTACATCTTTCCCCAGAAGACTGCTCAATGAACAGACACTTTTGTCCGGATCAGTTATTCCACATGGGATGATATGATTAAAGTAATCAAGCTGAGTATTGATATTAAATGCAAATCCATGCATGGTGACCCACCTGCTCAGATGAACTCCAATGGCACAGATTTTTTTTGACTCCTTAATTGCTTTATCAATGTCAACCCAAACACCTGTGTAGGAGGTATTTCTATATCCTTTGACCTCATATTTTTTGAGCACCCTGATGATCGTTTCTTCAAGTGATCTGACGTACCTGTGCACATCTGTAAAAACAAGATCCAGGTCAAGAATCGGATACCCTACCAGCTGACCAGGCCCATGGAAAGTAATATCTCCACCTCTGTTAATTTTGAAGTACTCAATTTGATACTCCTCTAACTGCTCAGTATTTATTCGCAGGTTTTGTTCAGAGCCGCTTTTACCGAGGGTAAAGACAGGGGGATGCTCACATAGAAGGAGATAATGGATGGGAGGATTGGGATACCCTGCCCTTTTATTATCAACCAATTCCTTGTGTAAGCGTGTCTGCAAGTCCCATGCTTCTTTATAGCGTATTAAACCAAGATCAATGACCTGCACTACTCCATTCTCTGTTTTCATCCGATGACAAAGGTAAGTCTTCCCTTAACGGCATTATATCAGGAAATTGTTCACTCCAAGGTGAGATTAGGTTAACTTTAGACTGCCAACCACCCTGATCACTCTTCCTTGTGACAGATATTCTACTCATCGAGCCTTTCAGAATGATTTTAAACCTGACTTCTCTCGTGAGAGTAATATGTATCCGACTCAAGGGAGTGTGGCACCGTATTTGTTGATTTAATTCATCCATCCCGAACTTATCCAACTAACTTTAGCTAAACTGATTGTCTTATGAGACTACTATTATTATTTGGGTTTGTGCTCACTGCTGGTTTGATTCGTGCCCAGGTTGCACCGGATTTTACTGTTACTGATACTGATGGACAAGTGCACCATTTATACGCCGATTACCTTAACCAGGGAAAGACCGTAATGATTAAGGTAATGTTTACCACATGTCCTCCTTGTAATTCGATTGCTCCTTTAATGGAGCCATTCTACCAAACATGGGGCGCTGGTGCTAATGATGTTGAGTTCTTCGAAATGACCGATAAAAATTTCGATACCAATACTTTAATGAATGCTTATGCTGCTCAATACAATGAAACCTTTCCCGCGATAAGTATGGAAGGAAATGCGCTAGCCACTGTACAGCCATATAAAAACGGAACCTTTGGACAATGGTCTGGCACACCTACTTTTATTGTAATCGCCCCAAATGGAACTGTGCAATTTGATGTAAGCGGATCAGGCAACCAGGCAACCATTAATGCAATCGATGCTGCTCTAACTGCTACAGGAGCTTTAAAGCCAGGACAATCTAATCTCGCCCCTGATTTCACTATCACGGACAGTCATGGCAATACTCATCACCTGTATGCAGACTATCTCAATCTGGGCAAATCAGTACTTATCGAAGTCTTCTACACCACATGTCCTCCATGTAATTCGATTGCACCTCTAATGGAGCCTTTCTACCAGGATTGGGGCGGAGGAGATCATGATGTGGAGTTCTTTGAATTGTCTGATAAAAATTTTGATACGGATGAATTGGTTAACGCATACCAGGATAACTATGAAGAGACTTTTATTGGAGCTGGTGTTGATGGAGGAAGTCTCGCAGCAGTTCAGCCATATAAGAGCGGACAGTTTGGTGGATGGAATGGTACACCAACTTTCATCGTCATCGCTCCGGATGGAACATTTCAGTATGATGTAGACGGCACCAATAATCAAACTACTATTACTGCATTAGATGCGGCTCTGGTTGCTACAGGAGCAATTAAACCTGATCCAGTTGAATTACCTATAACTGTTTCGGGGGTTGTAAATTTTCTGGGAGGAGCTATTGGTGTAGGTAATGCTCAGGTTCAAATTGTCAACTCATTGGGTAATATCGTTTCTACATCCACAACAAATGGTGCAGGGACTTTTAATCTGCAGATCCTGCTAAGCGAAGTACAACCGGGATGGGAAATGAAAGCCGTGAAAGATGGAAATCCATTAAACGGAGTGAATGCACTTGATCTGGTTCGCATTCAAAAACATATTCTCTTCCATGAAGAACTGGAAGATCCAAAAGCGCGCATAGCAGCTGATATCAATAAGTCAGGTTCTATCTCGACACTTGATAATGTGGGGATATTGAAATTACTTCTTGGGATCACGACCAATTTTTCAGACGGGCAGACATGGATTGTGGTTCCGTCGGATACAGATTTTGGACCACCCTCCCATCAGGCACCGCTCATTACCAATACAACGATTCCGCTAGCAGATATTTTAAGCGGTGCAAGACAACCCAATTGGATCGCAATTAAAAAAGGAGATGCAAATGGAAATGCAAATCCAAATGAATAAAAAAAGGAGGCATTTGATGCCTCCTTTTTTTTAGTTCATTTTAGCTGCCCATCCCTTGATGGCGGTATTCACTTCATCTTTGTTGTCTTCATAAAAATGGTCGCTTACATTGGCAAGTCCATTCTCAGCACTTTTTGTTCCTGTAGCTACGGCTGCTGCATAATCACCTTTTCGTGCTTCGGCCTGTGCCTGAATATAAAGGTTCCAGCTATGAGTAAATCGTTCTGTGGATTTCTTTGCCCAATCTAATGCCATGCCAGCATCACCTTCGGCATCCAGTAAGAACTGTGCACCCTGCGCATAGACAACCCATTTTTTATCTTCTGCGGATTTCTCAAGTGCACCCATAATGTTTGCGATTGATTTTTCCATTATATCCACTTTGAAACGAATGTAGAGGCGCATTTTTTCCCAGGATAGTTTGACATAGCCCATATCCATTTTCATATCATGGATCGTGTAAGCAAGTCTTTCCTGCATGCCTTCATTCATTTTTGGAGTTACTGTAATACGCAGGGCATCATCAGCTTCTGAATATGAAAACGCTCCCCATAGGTCAGTTTTCTTATTGAAAATAACAGTCCATTCTGTTGAGTCAGGAATAAAGAAGAGGGAATATTTACCGGCCTTTAGATTCTGACCTTCCACATTCACGTCAGTTGAAAATTCAATAGTAGTCGCTTCATTAGCTCCTCCTCGCCATACTTTACCAAACGGAACTAATCCTCCCCATACTGTACGTCCTTTAACGGCAGGAGCACCATAATGCACCTCAACATCTGTCAGACCTATTGTATAAGAAACAGATGCTTTCGGGCTCAATCTTGGAAGTTCAATATCCTGAGCTGCCAGGTATTGAATAGTAGTAGCTAATGTAAAAAGGCAGAGAATGAATTGTCTTTTCATAATAAGTGCATTTGACTAAAAATGGTGATTGTAAATCGGGAGTTTGGCAGGTCACCAATAAACGTTGCAAAATCAGGGTTTCGTATTTTATAACAAGACCTGATGTCTTAATGAAAATCAAATCTTCGGTGAGCTATGATAGATTGCGAGAAATATCATCGCAATTTTCATGGCATCACTAACCTCAGCAGGCAGATTATCGATCACCTCCCAATCTCTCGGATCGCCCTGGTAATAC
>JALYSC010000100.1:7461-8812 GCA_030855005.1 Bacteroidota bacterium
TTAAAAAACTTTGTGCCCCAGCTAAACTGGTTAGTTCCATCTGACAATTTCCAACGATTGAATTCATTTGGCCAGGTCGTTTTAGCATTTACAACGACACCATTGCAACGAATCTCCCAAAGATTGGGATCATCTTCCCACTTTTGTTCTATGGTCGCCACGATTTCCCCTACTCGTAAATCCCATTCTGTCCAGTCATCGCGAAACGCCCAGCGCATTTCAAGATTACCTTCTACATCCTCGTCATCGGTAGTGATAGTCCACTCCCGGAAAGAATTGTTGTAAGCAGTCCCTATCCCAATGATGGATTGGGCTCTGACTCCGCTGAAAAAGAGAATTATAAGTACCGGGATGATTAACCGGAATAACAATGCAGAAAATGGTTGTCTTACCAATTAGAAATAGATTTAGAATGGAAGATCGTCATACGACGAACTTTCTTCATTTCCGGCAGGCACACTGGATGGAAAATCACCTCCTTCTGGCTTTGATTTAATCGGTGCACCGGCAGCTTCAACGCGCCATGCCTGCAGATTAGTAAAATATTTTCCCTGCCATTCGCGGCCTCTGAGATCAAAATAAACTTTGATGTCACTACCTTCCTGAAAGCTATCGATTGCATCAACCCGGTCCTGGACCAGTTGAAATTTTACATGTTGAGGATATTGTCCCTGTTCCATCAGGATTACAAATTCTCTTGTTTGAAAAGTGCCGGATTTTTGCTCGGTATCAAACTTCTTATGAAGTTTACCTTCTACTTCGAAAGACATGATTGTATTGATTTTAAATGGTGAATGAATTAATAAGCTTTTGCAAAAAGAACACGGCCTTTGGAAGGTTGCCCTGACAGGATGCATTTTCCTGCCTCTTCTACCTGTTCCAGAGGAATACAACGGATTGTAGCCTTGGTGAGTTCTTTGATTTTCAATTCTGTTTCGGTGGTGCCATCCCAATGTGCGGAAACGAAGCCACCTTTATTCTCCAGAAGGTCGACCAATGTTTCAAAATCATTTGCTTCATTAGTATGCTCCTGTCTGTATCTCAGTGCTTTAAGTAATAGGTTCTGCTGGATATCATCCATTAGCTGTGCGACATGCGCAGAAAGACCATCGAGGGGAATAAATTCTTTTTCACGGGTATCCCTTCTGGCAACTTCCGCATGACCCTTTTCAAGATCACGCTGGCCAATAGCTACTCGCACAGGAATCCCTTTCATCTCATATTCTGCATACTTGAATCCAGGACGTGATTTTTCATCCGTATCGTATTTTACAGAAATGCCTTTTGCTTTTAATTCCCGCATCAACTTTTCAGCAACTTCATTGATTGCCGCATCCGGTTTTGGAACGGG
>JALYSC010000101.1:0-2997 GCA_030855005.1 Bacteroidota bacterium
CGTCCATTCTGGGCCCATAACTGGAAAAATTTGTCAAAAGGAAATTCGTTTCATGCGCGGCAGCAGTGATCACACTTGTCGTAACACCTGGATGACCGATGCCATAATTTTTATCACCATTGACATACCCTGCGATCGGAGCAGTGAACCCAAATCCCCAGTTGCCTCCTCCATAAATAGTCAGCCGTGTATTCCAAAAATGAACAGTTCCGGATTCTGCAGCAGCATAAATCGTTTTCTTAAGAGCTTCGTTTTTACTCTTGATATTAAGTGTCATCTGCGGGCGGTAATTGAGTGGATGTACCGCGTCAGTAATAAAATTATAGAAAACAGTATCTGCACCTATAACCATAAAGGTGTCAACCAACGCAGGTGAAGTAGCGGTATTGATCAACTCACTTTCACCAACAATCGCATTTGCATTATCGAGAATTCTAAGTTTTAAAGAAAACGAATGACCAGGTTCTCCCCACATAGTGACTGTCTGGCCCCACAGCTGCTGGTCATTGACATAATCAAATCCCATGACACGAGTTAATACCGAGTCCTGATGAAATTCTTTTTTCAAATGGAAGTTTGAGTTTCCATTATTGCCTGCACTAAAAACAAAAACAACACCTTCTTCGCTGAGTAAATCAAGTGCCTGTGACATAAGTGAAGTCCCATCGAGCGGGTGAGTTCGGTATCCGCCCCAGCTATTATTAATGACTAGTCTTCTTCCTAATGCCGTTGCAACATCCTGCATCCATTGAAAAGCCTCAAGTGATCCACCAACATCACGAGTCATCTGGCTGAAAAGAAAATCACTTTCTATTCCAACACCACGATAAGCAGTTCCTGCACCACTTCCACCAGCAATACCGGCAACATGCGTTCCATGATAATCGTGAAGAATAGAAAACGTATCATGCTGTGCAACTGCCAATTCTGCAGCATTAGCATAATATGATCCATGTAAAAATCCCGGAGGTGGAGTACCGATCTTTTTTTCCTGGTCCCATGCTGCCAAAATTCGATTATGAGTTAGTATAGTGTCATAAAAAGTGGGATGCGAATAATCAAATCCCCAGTCTGCAATCCCGATGATGACATTTTTACCTGTATATGCTTGAGGTAAATTCAAACCTTTATGAACGAGATCTGCTTTTATATCACCGAGAGCTTTATCAAGTTCTGGTTCGTTCTTGTCAGCAACCTCAATGTATTCAATGCCAGGATATGAAAACCCTTCGTAGAGCATATCAAGCGGTATGCGCATGGTGACGATTTTTCCAATGACAGCACCGACCTCGATGCCATCTTCTATCGCTTGTGATTTGTCAAAATGAGAATTAACCTTCGCAAGTGCCGAAATCAGGTATTGTCCTTTGGTCTGGTAGATTGGGTAATAATCCAATACATGCTGTGAGGGTGCATTGCGTTGGTAGTTAAGATCCTTGTGAATGACCTGCAAGGCAGCATAGGTATGTGCGGGCATAATAGCCTGTTGGGCAGAAAGGCAATTTGCTGCGAACAGGAGATAAGAGAAAAGGTAGATATTCTTCATCTGCGATTTTGTCTAAGAAATAAAGATAACCATATGTTCTCATCCTCACCACCCTGGTTCAGTAACCATTCGTCATCTAATTATCATCGCAGATGAACGCAACATCATTTAAAAACGAATTTTCACAGATTAGATCATCACATCCAACTAACGATCATTGGCATCATTAGATAAGCTGAAAGCCAGATGTGACAAATTCGTGCTAATTCATTTTTAATATCTCTGCTCAATGAGAGTGAAAATAATATGAGATCCGGCCTCTACTTTTCATCGCAGATGAACGCAACATCATTTAAAAACGAATTTTCACAGATTAGATCATCACATCCAACTAACGATCATTGATATCTTAAGATAAACTGTAAGCCAGATGTGACAAATTCGTGCTAATTCATTTTTAAATATGTCTGCTCAATTGGCGTAAAAAATATTATGAAATAGCGCATTCTGCATCCTCGTACTCCAACTCAGCATCCGGAGTGTATAAATCATTATGGGGATAATTGCCGTTCCCTTAATGAAGTTGTAACGATTACCGCTTATTTCATTCTCCGAAAATATATTGATCCGCCATTGGTTGTGAATCTAACAATGACAGACACTTCAGCCTAAAATGACACATTTGTCCTAAAAAAGTGAAGAATTATTTGCGAAACCAAATAGTTGCGCATATATTTGCAACCGAATAGTTGCACAAGTAATATAATGTATCAATGCGCAGAGATGTTTTCCAGGCTATTGCTGATCCGACAAGACGTGCAATTATTGGGTTAATTGCCTTGCAGCCTATGACGCCCACTGCACTAGCTGAGCACTTTGACACTTCACGACAGGCAGTATCCAAACACCTGCGTATACTGACTGAATGTGAACTTGTAAAACAGGAGCAGGAGGGGAGAGAGATCTATTACAAACTGCAAGTCAATAAAATGAAAGAGATCGACCGATGGCTTGTACAATTTCGAAAAATATGGGAGACTCGTTTCAGTCAATTAGACCATGTATTAACCACCATCAAAAAAAAATAAAAGATGAATCCGAATCTTCAATTTGATTTCACAGTTGATAAGTCAAGCAATACAATCAACGTAAAACGTGAATTTGCTGCACCATTAAAAGATGTATGGGCTGCCTGGACCGAGGCAGAGTTGCTCGATCAATGGTGGGCTCCAAAGCCTTACAGAGCCCGAACAAAATCAATGGATTTCCGTGATGGAGGCGCCTGGATATATGCTATGATTGGTCCTGATAATGTGCCACAATGGTGTCGAGCCGATTATCAGAAAATACTCGAACAAGAAAGCTTTTCAGGCCTCGATGCATTTTGCGATGAAGTGGGGAATATTAATACTGATTTTCCAATTGCAAAATGGAATGTTGAATTTAATGATCAGAATGATTCAACCCTTGTGGATATTTCAATTGGTTACGAAAGCCTTACTGATCTGGAA
>JALYSC010000101.1:3007-8788 GCA_030855005.1 Bacteroidota bacterium
GTTGATAGCTAATTCTGAGAATTGGCTTCCAGTTAAAATAGAGCCTTGGAGATGGTCATTTATTAAAATGCTCAACTTCAAGGCATATTAAATTTAAATGTGAAATAGATTAACAAGCAATGCTTCTTCCTGTTGCAAGTAATATCAATTCATAAAGTACAAGTATCTTTCTCCCCAGACTTCATATTCTTTTCCATTCAAAATGAATTTTTTACCGGTTTTCAGTTCGAATCTGAAGAATAAGTCAAACTCTATTATTTTTAGAAAAAATATTAACAGGCAATGACGAAAACAACTCTGAAAACAGTATGGACTGCTGAAAGTGTAGATTCATTTCTTGAAGATGTCGAAGATTCGGTAAAGAGAGCAGATGCCTTTAAGCTCATTGAAATCATGCGAAAGAAATCGGGATGCGAACCTAAAATGTGGGGCCCATCGATTATAGGCTTTGGTTCCTATCATTATAAGTATGAAAGCGGCCATGAAGGTGATGCTCCATTGATTGGATTTTCTCCCCGTAAAGCAGCATTCTCCCTTTATGTCACCTGTGACGTTGAGGAGCAACAGGAATATCTGAAAAAATTCGGAAAGCACAAGACAGGTAAGGGATGTATATACTTCAATAAACTTGCTGACATCGATGCAGCCGTATTGAAAAAGATGATCAAACTTTCCATCAAAAATACACACACCAGGTATCCTTAGATTCAGCATAAATTTAGCTTTCGCCTCGCATTAACATAACCTTGTTACGCTAAGTACCCACCTTTCCAATTTCTACTCCCCTTTTTCGTTTACTTTTGCCACGAAGACCAATTGGAAGCGTTTTATTTTTATTAACCTAACCATCAACATGAAATCCATTTCATTTAAAAGCCTGCTCCTTAGCCTTCTATTCTTTATTCCTGCATTTTCTTTTGCAGGAGAAATATTTGGAACCCTTAAAAAGGACGGCAAACCCCTTGTAAAGCAGGAAGTTAAGCTTGTTCAAAACGGGACCGTTGTCGGGACTGCTACCACAGATGAAAAGGGATATTACTCAGTGACGATCAAGCCGATAGGCAAGTGCACACTCGAACTGACGGGCTATGCAGGCGCTGCCATCGATGTATTCTCTACTAATAATTCGTCGGAATACACGCTGACACTTGCCAAAACAGGAGATAAATGGGAGTTAAAGAAACAGTAGACCCCCGGCCCGAATATAAAAAAGACTTCTGGGATAAGGCTAACATAATCATGAGCCCCTTAGCCAGTCTATTGACGGCGCTCACGATTGCGATGGTGAGTTATATAGCATCAGATTACCTCAATAAAAACCAGGAAAACGAAGCCAAGACCCGTCTTTACACCGAACTCATGAGCCGGCGCGAAGAGTCTGAGAGTGCCTTGAGGAAGGATATGTTTACGTCCATCATTAATTCCCTGCTCGGTGGCGAGTCCACCATCGATGAGAAGATCCTTCAACTTGAATTGCTGGCCTACAACTTCCATGAGTCACTCAACCTAACTCCACTTTTTACTTATCTCGACCGGAAGAATAATGCTGAAACAAAGGACCCTGCCTTGCGCAAGAGTTACAATGAAAGGTTGTACACTATGTCACGAGAGGTGACTAACAAACAAATTGCAAGTTTGGAGGGTGTGTCAAGCTCCGAAAAGTTTAATTATTGTTATGATACCGTCAATTGTCCCGGGATGAGCACAACTTTCAGTTGTACGTTTCAGGATAGCATAGCCAATGGAAATGCTTATGATTCTATTCAGCATATCGTGCGGCTGACCATTTTGGACATGGATACATTTAATCGTAGTGTGGAAGTGAGGCTGAATGTATGCACTCAGGTCCACGGAAAAGAAGATAAATGTGCTAACCCTGTGTTTACCATTGATTTCTTTGAATTTCCAATGATTGATAATACGCGATTGATCAATGACAAGCGCTGTTCTGTAGTGATGCGTGATTTTGATACTGTCAATAAATTCATCGAGATCGATGTAATCTTTTTCCCGGGCTCTCATTCAAGTCTTAAGGAGCGACCTTATTACGATGATATCGTATCCAAGTTATTGCCTGATCACCGGGGTCGTAAGGACTAAAGAGATAATTACCAGGACTTAAATGGAATTGGTTTTTCTAATTTATTGCATTTAATTATGCGTAGCTAGTTCTTAATGTCTTCTCTTAAATTAAGTTTTTCGTTTACGGTTACAAACTATTTTGTAAAGGGGGGTTCATAGGCACCTTTCAATTATCCTGTCCGGATCAGTGAAGGAAATGCAAGGAGGCAATATATAACCCTAATCAGGTAACGATACATCCTTACATACTTTTCACACCATTAATCAAACGTTGACAGTAACCCTAAGGAATGCTGCAGTTATCGTTGTATGATTTGGATCTGTACTGGTATTATGTGCGTTAAATAGTCCTTCAAGTTCACGCTGCAGATCTACTGCCTTTCCATCTTTCTCAGCAGCCTCAAACGCGTTCATGGTAGGACCATAATACTTTCTGAAATTGTCCACAAATTCTGCAGGTGAATACGGCGCATTGAATGTGAAAGTCTCCCGGCTGAAAGAAATATTTTCTTTTGGATTTCCTGCTTTGTCAAAACGCTCGATCACCTGATCTTC
This sequence comes from Bacteroidota bacterium, assembly GCA_030855005.1. GTDB lineage: Bacteria > Bacteroidota > Bacteroidia > Chitinophagales > Saprospiraceae > Opimibacter. The sequence continues at coordinate 5,645 of JALYSC010000101.1, forward strand.
TAAGCCCCATGTCATCGGACTGATAAACCCTTCTGGTGGAGGAGGTGTATAGGCCGAACTAATTTTAAGTATCTGTGCCACTAATGTCGGATCACCCGGGATCCAATTACCCATGACGATCCTGCTACCCGGCATGGTAACACGAACCATTTCTGAAGCCGCATCAAAAGGCCTTGGAGCGAACATAGCCCCGAAGATGGTCACCACTAAATCAAATGTATTATCTGCCACATCTTTCAAATCCATTGCATCCCCTTCCTGGAAAGAAATGTTTGTAAGCCCTTCTTCTTCCGCCCGTTTGTTTCCTGCATCGACAAGGTTTTGCGCAATATCAATTCCGGTGACATCCGCACCGAGCAGGGCTTCAGGGATCGCGGTGGTACCGTCACCACAACCTAAATCAAGTACTTTCATGCCTTTGGTTATACCCAGGGTGGAAACGAATTGTACGCCACTTTCGCGCATGGTGATAGCGATGCGTGTGAAGTCACCTTTTTCCCATAATGCTTTATTCGGGTTCATAAGTTTTGGTTTTATTTGAATTATAAATTTAAGACTTTCAAGAGTTTTTTTTAAAAATTCTTTGAAACACAATTATAAGTTCGAAAGACGCAGGCAATCGGATTCGGTTGTGGAGCTTGTGCAAGGATATGTGAAAGGATTCGAGGCTTATGATCTGTTAAGATTTTTTAAGATTCGATTTTTCCTGTTCGATACGTTAATTCATTAGTCGAACGTATGATATCTGCGTAAATTAATTTTTAATTTATATCTACAAAATCAGTGTAAAAAACATCGCATACTACCTCACTAAATGGACCAATACGATGGTAATTGATGAAAAAAAATCCACTGCGAGTGTATATGAATAATTGGGAGATTTGATTTTAAAATCAAGAGTTGCGAAAATATTGAATCAATTCATTCGGGTAGTATGGTTCATCCTGAAATGAACAGTCATCCAATTCCAAAATAGCTACAACTACAGCCGATTCAAAACTCCAACATCCAAAATAGGTATCAAATTCTTTTATCCCTGCTTGAATCAAATCCTTGTGTTCATTTGGCCAATCATTTTGAAGATGTTTTTGAATTAAGGGTGTGTGGCCAACATTATTGGTATTCTTAATAGCTTCCCGAATATTTTTATATAAATCCCAGCCGAACTCATAACTTTCATTAAAATTGACAGGTCTTTCGTGAATTTTCGCCTTAATGATAAATTCATAAACATTATCCCGAACTTCATCCCTATCAATTAAATAGACTAAATTTTAAAAGTGATGTTGAGGAATCCTGAGAAGATATGCTATAGAAAGCAACCATAACATATCATCATAATCCAAATATTGTTTGAGTTTTTTTCCATCGGAATCAAACATCACAAACTCGTGAGGCCAATAATCTTCCATATTTTCAATAAGAGATAATAAGTCTTCTCTGATTTGAACAAAATTATTACCAAGAGAATAAAGGGCAATAATCCTTCGTAATTTAAACCCTCCAATAGAACGATTAACTATTGGTATCCTTTGCGGCGGCGTTTTTCCCGTTTTGTTAAACTCTTGTAAGGTAGAAATACTGCGCTCAGCCATAGCGACATACTTTTGAAACAAATATTTATCACGATTTAAAAGCGACATCTTGCTAAGGTACAAAGTCTGTGAAAGATGAGACGATATATGCTGTGGTCGGTACCTGAGAAATTCGATCAGGTTTGTTTGATGGCATTTTAAGGTTCGAAAATTCCGCGGCAATGCATGTGATGTTAAATTGGTAGACAGTTGATGTAAGAAGCAATAAAAGGTGCATAATATCATTTGTCCAGCAACTTGGTTCTAAGGTTGATAATGAAATTGAAAACCAAAATTCTTCTATCCACACTATTACTATTTACTGTAGGAATAATCATTCTACAGTTTCAACAATATTCCTATCCTGTGCGAGAAGAAATTTGACCCATTTGAGCGACACATTTTTAAATTGGCTATATTGCCTGAGTAGCCCAAAAAGAAATGAAAAGATTGCTCCTCCTCTGCTTTGCATTTCCATGCTTATGTCCTGCCATTGATGCTCAGCTTCAGGGACAAGCCTACATCGATTCCCTGTTGACCGAATTGCCCCGTGCCATAGAAGATACGAACAAGGTCAGGCTACTCAATAACCTGAGTGATAAATATTACAGAACCCAGCCGGATGAAGGCTTGATCTACGGCGAACAGGCACTCGCCCTGGCAGAAAAATTAAACTATACGTTAGGGATAGGATCTGCCTACAATAAAATTGGTTTCTGTTATTTTTCAAAAAGAGATTATCCCAAGACGCAGGAGTACCTCGAAAAATCAACAGAGATTGTGAAAGCCCTTGGCGACAAAGGTAATTTGCGACGAAATTACATTGGACTTGGTCTTGTCCATGAGTATAAAAACGACTATCAGAAAGCCCTTGATTATTATTTGATGGGGTTACCCATGTTTCAGGAAACCAGGCTTAGGCCTGCCCTGATTACCGTCAACAAGAATGTCGCCAACATGTATGGTAAACTCTTTGACCATGATCATGAGCGGGAAATGTATCTACAGCTTCTGAGGATGGGTGAAGAGGACAAAGACAACGCGTTGATCGCTTTTGCCTTGTCAAACATCGGAAGCACTTATTACGCAACCGGAAACTATCCACGTGCCATCGAATCTCATCTGGCAGCACTGCGGTTACAGGAAAAGATTGATAATCCGGTTGAAATGGCACGCGTCAATTCCCGTATGGCTACAGCATATGAAGCCCTGGGAGATCATGATAAATCACTTTTCTATTATGATAAAGCGCTAACATGGTGGGAGAAGACAGACCGCACTCATGACATCGGTCTTACTTTGTCTAATATCGGGTCAGTACATGATTTATTGAAAGATGATGAGAAAGCGCTTGATTATTATTTAAGGGCATTAACCATAATGGAAAAATCTGATAATAAGGAATACCTGGCGTACGTCCAATATAATATTGCAGGAATTTATAATCAGAGAAAGGATTATATCCAGGCCATCAATTATTTGAGACAAGCTCGTCAGACCAGCTCCCAATTGAATCAAGCCCCCAGCTACGCATTGTCTCAGGGTCTTATCGGAAGAGTCTATTTAGGGA
>JALYSC010000499.1 GCA_030855005.1 Bacteroidota bacterium
ATGATGGGCAATCCATCCAATACCCATTTGCCGTCATGGGTGTAGCTAACCGTAATAAGATTAAAAGCATTACCGCAATGCTTGAAAATCCACAAGTAAGATCACTTTTCCCGCAGGATGTTAAATTCATGTGGGGTTCAAAAGCTATTAACGATGCAGATGGTATTCAAACGGATGAGTACGAATTATATGCAATAAGGCAAAAACGTGGTTCAAACTTACCACCGCTGGCAGGCGACAGAATCATAAGCGCAACATCCAGTCCTGATCCAATGACTAATGAAGTGGCTGTCACCCTAAGAATGGATAACCTGGGTTCGAAGATTTGGTCAGAACTTACCACTAAAGCCGCTCAGGATAATAATCGTGAGATTGCCATTGCGCTTGATGATGAAGTAGTATCTGCACCACGCGTAAATGAAGCAATTACTACCGGGGATAGCCGCATTTCCGGAAGTTTTAGTATTCAGGAAGGCCAGGATCTAGCTAATATTCTGCAGATTGGTAAACTGCCGGCCAGCACCAGGATCATTCAGGAATCATTAGTAGGCCCCTCTCTTGGAAAGGAAAATATCACAAAATCTATGGTGGCCATGATTGTTGCGATGGCACTTGTCTTAATCTTCATGGTATTCTATTATGGAGGTAGTGGCATAGTTGCGATCATCGCACTTCTCGCGAACCTCTTTTTTATCTTCGGTACTCTTTCCTCAATCGGTACTGTACTCACACTTCCTGGTATCGCAGGTATAGTGCTGACCATTGGTATGGCTGTGGATGCTAACGTAATTATTTATGAGAGAGCGCGTGAAGAACTCCGTGCAGGCAAGACGCTACGAACAGCAATTGCCGATGGTTTCAAACATTCCTATTCTGCGATCATCGATGCTAACGTAACCACTTTTCTTTCGGCGATGGTGTTGGCCTATTTCGGCCTCGGACCAATAAAGGGCTTCGCTGTTACACTTTTGATCGGTGTTGTATTTTCATTATTCACCGCAGTACTAATTGGTCGTTTGATTATTGACTGGTGGATTGCAAAAGGAAATACAATTACCTTCTCAACCAATTCAACAAAAGATCTGTTTTCACGGATTAATGTAGATTGGTTAGGCAAACGTAAGATCGCCTATATAGCTTCTTCTATATTTATTGTCATCGGATTGATATCAGTATTTACAAGGGGATTTGATCTGGGGGTCGACTTCAAGGGTGGATATTCGTATAATGTTGAATTTGCGAAAGGGACCAATGTAGATGTTGAGCAATTACGCGCATCACTTACTAAATCATTGGGCTCAGCACCTATTGTTAAGTCAGTTGATAAAGCCAATACATTTAACGTTACTACCAGTTACCTGATCGATGATAATGCACAGGATGCGCAGTCCAGAGTAACAAGTAAATTACATGAAGGTGTAAATGAAGTAGTCGGAGGAAGTCTTACGCTGGATCAATTCTCACAAACTGATTTTTCAGGTACACACATTACAAGTTCTGCGAAAGTAGGGCCTACGATTGCGGATGATATAAAGAAGAGTTCATTCTATGCAGGTATCCTCGCGCTGGCTCTGATTTTCATCTATATCCTGCTTCGTTTTAATAAATGGCAATATTCATTGGGTGCGTTATTAGCAGTCCTGCATGATGCTCTTGTGGTATTGGTATCCTTCTCCTTATTGAAAGGTCTCTTGCCTTTCTCCATGGAAGTGGATCAGACCTTCATCGCGGCAATCCTGACGGTTATTGGATATTCGATCAATGATACAGTGGTCATCTTCGACCGCATTCGTGAGAATTTTAATCTATATACAGGCAAAACAAAGGCTGAGATCATCAATGATTCACTCAACATCACCATGAGCCGTACATTGATCACTTCGTTGACGGTATTCTTTGTGGTACTTGCCTTATTATTTTTCGGAGGCGATAGTATCAAAGGATTTGCATTCGCTTTGGTGATTGGATTGATTTCCGGTACGTACAGCACCATCTTTATTGCAGCTCCTGTACTCGTCGATTTAACTGGAGAAATCAAATCAAAAAGCAATTCACAGCAAAGCTTTAAGCGGACTGCGAAAGCCAAATAAAGTGTTTTCATATTAGTAAAAATAAGAGGGAGAAATGATGAAAATCGCTTCTCCCTTTTTTATGCCATGAGGGATGCTTACTATAAGACAATCTTTACAATTGAAAGCCAGATTTCTGCAACAGGCCCGTAGTTTAATCGTTAATGCTAGTATGCAAAAATTCATTTTGTCCGGATGCATGTCAATACTGTTGGTCATCTCATGCACTTTTACCCAAAAGGTAAAATCCGGCATGCAGGCATATGAGGTCAAGCAATATTCGGTTGCAGCTCAATTGTTTGAGAAAGAATATACAGGAGCCACCTCAGATGCCGATAAAGCTAAACTGGCCTTCCTCGCAGGTGAATCCTACCGATATCTTAATGACATGGGTTCTGCAGGCAATTGGTACCAGAAGGCATATAAAGATGGCAAGGATGAGCAAGCCCTAATCCACTATGCTGATGCCATGAAGTACCAGGAGCGTTATGAAGAAGCACTTGGAGCATACGAAGATCTGCAGCAGAAAAATCCTGGTAGTGCTGCCTATCGTTCTGAAG
>JALYSC010000500.1 GCA_030855005.1 Bacteroidota bacterium
CTTTTGCTAATGTCGTTCTTATTAACGGCGCTTCACTATGCAATGTGTTTTGGCAAATTAATGGCGCATTTTCTTTAGGAGATGGTTCTGTGTTCAACGGGACTATTATTGCTAATGGAGCGCTAAGCTTTTTACAAGGAGCATCTCTTTTTGGTCGTGGCCTTTCAACAGCTGGAGCTATTTCTCTTCAAAATAATATTGTTACCATTCCATCACTATGTTTTACAGGTCCATCCGCATTCGATAATTGTTCGGATGTGGAAATTATTTTACTTGATGAGACCTCAACGCTACTTTGTGATTCGTTGCTCATCCGACAAGTGTCCCGTACGTATGTTGCACGCGATGAAAGTGGTAATGAATCGGAACCTTGTGTTGTCAATTTTTTTCTTGAACGGATTGATTTTTCATTGATTGAGTTTCCAGATTCATTGACAGTTTCTAATGGTAATGCAATCCAGTGTAATTTAACCTTTGCAGATGCGAACAATGACGGTATTCCAGATCCTGAAGATGATCTTCCTTTCCTTGGAACAGGTGTGCCTACAATTAACGGCGTTCCCATATTCCCTGATTTCATAGGATTCTGTAATGCACTTACTACTTATGAAGATGTGGTATTGCCTACAATCGGATGTGTGCGCAAGATTATGAGAATTTGGACAGTACGTGAATGGCATTGTACAGGTGAAACTGACACACTCTACGTTCAGCTAATTGAAATCGTAGATGATGAAGGTCCAAATCTGACATGTCCTGCCAACTTTACACATACTACTACAGGTCACAACTGTACTGCAACTGTATTATTACCACCAGCTTTAGTGTCCGATAATTGCAGTCCGATTGTAACGGTAACTGTAGCTTATCCGGGAGGATTTACAAGTACTAATGGTGGTGTTTATGTCACTTTACCTGTCGGTGTGAATGTTATTACTTATACCGCGTACGATCAATGCTATAATTCTACTCAATGCACCATGACTATTACGATTGCCGATCTTACTCCGCCAATTCCTGTTTGCGATGAGCACACTGTTGTTTCATTGACTTTAGGTGGATTGAATGGTTTGACTAAAGTTCCCGCCTCAGTTTTTGATGATGGTAGTTATGATGCATGCGGACCTGTTACATTCAGAGCTCGCCGCATGGACAGTTGTCTTGAGTTTGACTGGACAACGAATGGTGCAGGTGAGGACGAAATTCCGGATGGTTTTATAAACAGCCGTGACCATGGAACAGTATTCAGAAGCAAAGTCCCATTTTCTTGTTGCGATGCAGGAGCGGGACCTATCATGGTTGTACTGGAAGTAACTGATGCTTCAGGTAATGCTAACACTTGTATGGTGGAGGTTGTAGTTCAGGACAAGATCCCACCAGTTATTACGTGTCCATCTGACATTACTGTATCATGCAAATTTCCAATTGACCTGGATAACCTGGATCAATTCGGAACAATTGTATTTGATCCGGCTGATGTAAATGAGTTTTGTGTATACGATCCTGAGAACCCTGGTTCTGGTTTTGATGGTTATATCTGTGGATTTGATGGTGTTGTTACGGATAATTGTAATGTGTCCATCGATGAAACTTATTTTGAGAATATCAATAATTGTGGCGTTGGATATATTGACAGAACTTTCGTCGCTTCTGACGCGAATGGATCTTCTTCCTGCACACAACGTATCTGGGTGGTCAACTTCTTCCCAATTGTAGAGGACTCTATTATCTGGCCTTTGGATTTTCATGGCGTGGAATGTGCATTGGGTACTGATCCTGATGATCTGGATCCCCCATACGACAGGCCTATCATCAATGAAGATGAATGCGATCTGATTGGTATCAACTATGAAGATTTAGTTTTCAACATCGTTGATGGAGCTTGCTATAAGATCCTTCGTACATGGAGAGTGATTGACTGGTGTCTATATGAGCAGTATGGTGGCCTATTACTAGGCTACAATTATTGGGAACATGTTCAGATCATTAAAGTCGTTAACGCGTTTGGTCCTGTATTCCTAACTGATCAACCAGACATTGAATTATGCAATGATTTCGATTGCGGAGGCTTGTATCTTGAATTGATTCAAAGAGCTGCTGATGATTGCACACCTGATGAACTACTTCAATGGCAGTATGCTGTTGACCTGAATAATGATGGCAGCATTAACATCGGTCCTATTACAGGCCTCGGTGCTTTAATTAATGCCTCAGGAATTTATCCAATCGGAACACACCGTATCATCTATTCTTTTGAGGATCGTTGTGGAAACCGTACTGTAGAAGAACAGATTATCACAATAGGTTCTTGCAAAGCACCAGTACCAGTTTGTATATACGGTCTTTCTACTGATTTGATGGCTGTGGATACGGATGGTGATGGTACTGAAGATACTGGTATGATTACCATTTGGGCATCGGACTTTGATGCAAGCAGTTACCATCCTTGTGGATTACCTTTCACACTTTCATTGTCACCAGATCCATCTGTGAAAAGCCGGACATTTGACTGCAGCCATGTAGGCCTGGGTCAGGTTCCGGTCAGATTGTATGTTACCGATGAAGATGGTGATCAGGCTTATTGTGAAACGTTCATCATCATCCAGGATAATAATAATGTTTGTCC
>JALYSC010000501.1 GCA_030855005.1 Bacteroidota bacterium
ATCGAGAGTAAAGACTATCAATAAAAAGTTCTATAAATTCTGGGATAATGTCAGCTAGCTTTTTTGCCTTTTCTCTCAAGCCTTTACTTTTTATCTTTTAGTTTTTATCTTTTACTTTCCTTTTTTGAGCTCCTCCACTTTCAAACTATCTGGTGTGGATTTAAAAATTGGTTTGGAGGGTTTATTTGGTTTGGGAGGCTTGGGTATGGTATCAAGTTTTGTGTCCAGTGAATTGACAATCATCATACTGTCGACATATTCTGTAGCATTTGTGATTGCTTTTTCCCTGCATAAGACAATTTGTTCTTCTTTCCATTGCTTTAACCGAATCTCTATCGCAGTCTGAATGAGATCTTCCTGTGATACAGGCTTTCCGCATCCAAAGAATACAAGTCCCAAACAGATCATATATATCGCTGAATATTTCATTGCACGAGTATATTCATTTCTGCTTCACGCTCTGACATGATAGAGTCAACAGCAGTCTGATAGATTTTCCCATAAATGCTATCACAATATCTGTCCAATTCTGTTTGCATTAATATGCTCTTTTGTTGAAACACAGTATCTATTGTATGCCTGCTCTGGCGAGTAGGTTCTACATGACGCGTAGTACACGAACCAAGTAATAAAATGAAATTAAAAACAAATAAAATTCTCATTGGGGTTGTTTTCTTTTCAACTCGAAATTCTGACCGAGATAAACTTTTCTCACCATTTCATCTGCTGCAAGCTCTTCAGCAGTGCCTGCTTTGAGAATCCTTCCTTCGAACATAAGGTATGCTCGATCTGTAATGGAAAGTGTTTCCTGTACATTGTGATCAGTGATTAAGATTCCGATATTTTTATTTTTTAAAGTTGCGACGATCTGTTGAATATCCTCAACCGCGATAGGATCTATACCTGCAAAGGGCTCATCCAGCAGAATAAACTTAGGATCCGAAGCCAAGGCACGCGCAATTTCTGTACGACGTCGCTCTCCACCGGAAAGACTATCGCCTACATTTCGCCTAACTTTTTCAAGACCAAATTCATGTATTAGACCATCAAGTTTTTCTGCCTGTTCTGTTTTAGAGTAAGCACCTAACTCTAGTACTGCGCGAATATTATTCTCAACCGTAAGCTTTCTGAAGACTGAAGCTTCCTGCGGAAGATAACCAATACCTAAACGTGCCCTCTTGTACATTGGCAACTCAGTGATTTCAATATCTTCCAGGTAGACACTTCCCTCATTCGGCTTGATAAAACCAACTACCATGTAGAAAGTGGTTGTCTTACCGGCACCGTTAGGACCTAACAATCCAACAATCTCACCTCTGGATACTTCCACAGAAACATTATCGACGACTTTGCGCTTACCATAATATTTTATCAGGGAATTAGTATATAATTTCATGTGTGCTTAGTTAGTTGAGCTGCCTGCTTTCCAGACCATTTTAGCTTCGAGTTCCCAGCCGGCTCGCAGAGGGTCTGTAGCAAAAGTCATTTTTAATTCTGCTGGCCTACGCACTGAATATTCGCCGGTATCCCAGATTCCATTCCTATTGCGGTCTTCAATAATCTCAATGGTATATTTAGCAGGTGGCAATGCATTTCTTTTGATCGTGGTTTCTTTTATATTCTCAACAACAAAGATATCTACCAGGTTTTCACCATCCTTGAGTCGTATCACATATTGTTGTGTTGAATCCAATCCCTGGATAACCATAGTCAAATCACCATACTGGTCAAGAGCATTGATAACAACAGAACTTCGAATGGTATCGTTTTGTCTGTCCCAGATATCAGTCAAAGCCCCTGGTAAAAACGTGATGAAATACCTCGCAGATTCAACCAAGTCAGACTCAATAGTAAATATGCGGGCATCTTGCGTGCTTCTCTCAATCGTAAAGGGTAATAATGCTGAAGAATCTATGCGCAATTCAATTTTGTCAGAATCGATCTCTTTAAGGGGCACTTCAGATTTAAAATTGACATTACCGTTAGGATGTATTCGAGGGGAAGGCTGAGCAAGTTTGATTTTTGGATTATTAACCGGCTCTGCAGTTGATGCCCGGATATTTGTTGTGTCAGTTCCTAAAATAACTTTGCCTGCATAGGCTTTGGCCCGTGGGTACCAAATGTTCAAAGTATCACCATCCCATCTCGTCGCAATTGTATCAATTGCAGGAGTAAAAAGTGGAAAAGGTTTTTCACCCTGGGCATTCACTACTAGTTTGAGCCATCCATCTGCAACAATGATTACTTCACTGACTCCGGTGCGTTTGATTGTTGGAAAAAGATAAATGTCTTGTAATACTCCTGTAGAGTCCCCGGTATAAATAGGTTTCTCTAAAAAACCAATCAATTCAGAATCCTGATCATAGATAAAATTAAGATTCTCATCCTTCAATGCGACTACATTAAATGAGTCTGCTCTCAGGTACGAAATTGTCCATTTCCCATCTTTATCCACCTTCCCGATATAATCCGGTTTTCTTTTATAGACCGCACTGTCTTCCCCAAGTGGATAAAGCATCACCCATGAAGTGGCGGCAGGTTTTAAAGTAACTGCATCAATTACTTTTCCTGATAATTTGATTGAATCAAGCACAGGTCCGGTTGAAAAAACGTAAACAAAGT
>JALYSC010000502.1 GCA_030855005.1 Bacteroidota bacterium
TAAGGTCGGTTTGGCCATAGGTGTTTCAAATAAGAGGGCTAAAGGTAAAAAATCAGGGCGGGAGCAGCTGATGTCGATTAAGGTCGAAAATTGGCTGCTAAGATCAATTGCTTTTTTTGTATTATTAGATACGGAATCGGCTTCTGAACACCATTCAATCGTCGGGCCCAAATCAAGACACACGTAAAAAACCAACCCGCTGATGACAATCAGAATCTTATCAATCGATGGTGGAGGCACCCGTGGATTGTTTCCTGCAACCATACTGCGCCAGTTAGAAAACGATCTCGGAAAAAAAGTAACAGACATCTTTGATGTCATTATCGGGAGTGCGACCGGAGGCATTATTGCTGCATCCATTGCTGCCGGTCTGAATATGGAGACCATTCAAAGTATCTATCTCGATGAAGCTGCCAATTTGCTTCCGAAGAATTTTTTTCGACAGTCATTATTGACAAATCCGCTCAATTTTTTTAGGGCCAAGTATACCAATAAAGGACTTCGTAAAGCTCTGCTCCACCACATAGGCGAAGACAAAACTTTGGGTGATGTATTTGCCACCTATGGAGAGAAGCCTATCTTCCTGATGCCGAGTCTTGATCTTCGACCGTATCTCACTGCTAATGAGATCCCGGGGTTTAAGATCATAATTTTCAATTCAGCATTCAAACGTGATCATAATTTAAAACTGATCGATGTAGCGATGCGAACATCAGCAGCAGCAATCAATCTGCCAATCTACCAGGATCACGGCGAAGGTGGAAGTTATTCAAATGACCCTTCGGCATTCGGACTGGCTTTTGCGATGAATGGAAATTCAGCAACCTATACGACATCTATTCCCAGCAACAATCTCAGTGGTCTTGCCAAAAAGCCTGATGAAATAAAATTACTTTCCATTGGATGTGGCAGCACTGGTCAATCTTACATTAAAGAAACCCAATTGAAAAACCCAGACTGGGGCTTATTTAAGTGGCAGCGATATATTATTTCCCTGGTGATCGATACCAATATGGCTACCAACCAATATTTATCAAGACAGATTTTACCTGAACAAAATTACCTGCGCGTCAATGCATACTACAATGACGAATCAGCACCGGATGTGTTACGAAATAAAAAACTAAAGATTGATGTGACCGATCGTAATCAATTACTGGGCATTAAACAATATGCAGAAGAAACTTATCAATTGAATAAAAATGCAATACACACTTTTATCAATACTCCCTGAAGACAGGAATGCGATTCTTATTCTTGTACTGACCACTGCCTCACTGGGATTCATCATTTGGTATTATTTAGCTTCTTCATTAAGGCTGCCTGTGCGATACCAGATCATGTATGATGCCAATCCGCCGTATGTCAACCGGATCTTTAGGAGGCGAGTTACAGGATTTCTGATTTATGGTGCCATCCCCTTGTTTCTTTTGATGTGTACCAAGATGTTCGGAAAGCCATCGTTAGTTGATCTCAATATTTCATTTCAATGGAATCAGGAGGTGATGTGGTATACGCTTGGAGGTGTACTATTTGTTCTGCTGTTCAGTTGGCGCACGACGAAGCAACGATCAAGCCTGGAACAATTTCCTGAAGTACGAATCCGGTTTTGGAGACCAAGTATTTTTATCCTGAGTTCATTATACTGGATCTTATATATCACTGCTTATGAATTTTTCTATAGAGGACTTTTATTTCAAAGCTTATTGACTGCATTTAATAGTGAAGCTGTCGCTGTCGTCGGTTGTACTGCGCTGTATTGTCTTTCCCATTATTTTAAATTAAACAGGATTTCTATAGCATCCATTTTTTATGGAGCTATTGCGTGTATCGTTGTCCTCAAGACAGGTAGTCTTATTCCAACGATTGTAGCACATACCGCCTCGAGTCTTTTTGTAGAATGGTTTTCAATTCGTCATCACCGTGAAATGTTTATTCTTCGCACATAATATTTACTGTCTCAATCATGAATCCACGATTAATAAATATATCTGAGACCCGATATCGGTGGTATAATGTCACCAATAATGTGTCATCTACCCCCCTTCGGTATTTCTATCCGGAAAATGCGGAAGACATCCAGGCGATTGTATCTGAAGCAGAAAATGAAGGACTTCGTGTACGTGCTGTTGGATCGGGACATTCATTTTCTGAAGCTGCGAAAGGAAGAGACTTCCTGATGGATATGAAAAATCTCAGGGATGCGAAGCGATATACAGATCACGTCAAAAATGAATTTGCCACCAAAGATTATATACAATGTGATGCAGGGATTACTATTCGCCGATTGAACAGAATCCTTGACGACCTGGGACTTGCACTAGAAAATATGGGTGCTGTTGATTTTCAAACTGCCTCTGGTGCCCTGATGACAGGTACGCATGGGACGGGTATTAAAAAACCTGCCTTTCCGGATATGGTGCGGTCATTGCGGCTTGTCATTACAGGCAGTGAACTTGTGCAGATTGAACCTTCTGATGGGATTACGGATCCTGTTCGTCATCAAGCTGCGGAACCTGATATCAGGTTGATTCAGGATGATGATATCTTCTATAGTACGGTGCTGAGTTTTGGAGGTATGGGTATCGTGTATCAGATCGTATTCGAAGTGGTGCCAGCC
>JALYSC010000503.1:0-1730 GCA_030855005.1 Bacteroidota bacterium
CTCCTCTTATTATTTGATAACTGAAGAAGGAAGTTATTCATTGTCCATAAGCAATATGTGTGGACAAGCGGAAGATAGTATTGAAATTACGTTGCTCGAACCTCCGGAGTTTTCTTTAGGGCCTGATGAACAGGCTTTATGTGAAGGACAGGTCATTGATCAGGAATTCGATCCTCTCCTGGGTGATTTTCTGTGGCAGGATGGCAGCGATCTTAACTTTTATTCGATCTCTACGGCTGGCCTTTATTCATTAACAGTAACCAATGAATGTGAATCGATTAGTCAGGGCATTGATGTATATGTTCTTCCCGAACCCGTATTTGATTTAGGCGCGGATACCACGTTATGTCCAGGGCAGCTTCCGATATTATTGGACATTGGAAATATTATAGGCGCAGAAACATATTTATGGCAAGATGGATTTATGGGCACTCAATATGAAGTCATCAGTTCCGGCACCTATAGTGTCACTGTTTCTAATGAATGTTTTTCTGTTATAGATAATATACAGGTTGCAGTAGTGGATGATTCTCCACTTGTGCAGCTTCCTGATGACCAGGTGTTATGTCAGGGACAGACCCTTACCCTTAACGCGAATAACATTTCAGGTAGTTACTTATGGCAGGACGGGTCTACTAATACTGAATTTGTCATCGTGGCCGCTGGCACATATTCTCTGACGATTACGAATGATTGTGGTTCGGCATCTGACACCATCATGGTTGAATATATTAGTCCATTGGCTCCGCCAGATCTGGGTCCTGACGTGAGTTTATGCCCCGGCGAAGAATATATTTTTTATGCCAGCACACCCGGTGTAAATTATACCTGGCAAAACGGCTCGACCGCGGATTCACTGATCGTCAATTCTGCAGGTACGTATTGGTTACAAATTGCCAATCAGTGCAGCAGCGCATCGGATACGGTCAATGTTGTAGTCAACTCCACTCCACCGGTTGTTGATTTACCTTCATCTCTATCGTTATGTGATAATGCATTTCTCACCATCGGTGCAGGTGTTTCTGGTGTGAGTTACTTATGGAGTGATGGCTCACAAAATCCTTCCATCGTGGTTGGTTCACCCGGTGCTTTCAGCATCACTGTTTCAAATACATGTGGAAGCGATGTGGATACCGTCAATGTCATCGATGCCGGTCCCGCACCTTTCGTCGATCTTGGTAATGACATCAATATCTGCAATGGCGATGTGGTCACTCTCTCTCCGGTTTTCTCTGACGTCAATGGATGGTTGTGGAATGACGGATCCACTAATCAGTCTTACAGTGTCACACAAGCCGGTACGATCGTTGTGGAGGTTACAAATAACTGTGGTGATTTTGCTGACACCCTCATCGTATCGCTGTTGCCGGATATCCCACCGATTAATTTAGGTGCAGATACATCTCTATGTCCGGGTCAATCATTCGATCTTTCGATCGATCCCAATGGTGTGAATATTATTTGGTCTACCGGAAGTACGCTTCCGGATTTACAGGTGTCTTCTCCCGGTTTGATTTATGCAACCATCACCAATGAATGCGGATCAGCATCCGACTCTGTTGTGATAAGTCAATTACCTCCTGCTCCTTCATTAGATCTTGGTATTGACCAATCACTTTGTCCCGGTGAAACTATTACGATCTCTCCGGGAATAACAGACGTTGTTTATGTATGGCAGGATGGAAGCACTGGTTCAACTTTCGATGCAACACAAGCCATTGATGTTATCC
>JALYSC010000503.1:1740-2620 GCA_030855005.1 Bacteroidota bacterium
ATTGTTGAAAATACGGATGGACCTCAGGTTAGTTTAGGCCCTGATGTTCTGGCTTGCAATGGTGAAATCATCACCCTCATTGCTGACATCTCAGGCGTCGAGTACTTGTGGCAGGATGGAAGTACATCACCCGATTTCTCAACTGATGTATCGGGCACATTTATACTTTACGTTAGTAATGCATGCGGTTCGGATGCAGATACGGTCATGGTCGACATCAACGGACATGTTCCTGTACCTGATCTCGGAGTTGATACTGTATTGTGTGAAGGATATTCACTTGAGCTTATTTCACTGGCAGATGCTTCTACATCTATTGCCTGGCAGGATGGTTCTTCACTTCCTGTTTTGATGGTGAGTGATCCGGGAATATATATTCTTTCCGAGTCCAATCATTGCGGCGAAGCGTCGGATACGTTGATGGTTACATACGAAACCGCTCCTGAATTATTTGATCTTGGTCCTGACACCATCCTCTGCCCTGGTCAATCCATAATACTGATGACACCTTCTACATCAGCTCTTATCACATGGCAGGACGGAAATCATGCGAACTATATCACCGCTGATCAGGAACAAACGTATTCGTTAGAGCTGAGCAATCTCTGTGGCTCTGTCGAAGATTTCATGTCGGTGAGTTTTGACGAAAGAATTCCCATTGTCGATATAAAATCCATCCTCCCGTGGTGTGAAGAAGATATCATTCAACTGGATGCAACACAATCTTTCGATGCTGTATACGTCTGGAATAATGGCTCCAAACTTCCTGTTATAGAAGTCAACGCTCCCGGGTTGTATGCTGTCAGTGTGACGACGGATTGCCAGTTTGTAAAACATGAAATTGAAGTTGTACAGTCTGACGATTGTTCTGACAACATTG
>JALYSC010000504.1 GCA_030855005.1 Bacteroidota bacterium
AATCATAATCACTTCGTGCATTTGGGGGGAAATGAATATTGCCACAATGCGATTTACCCGGATCCACCAGATCGTATGAACTGAAGAGTTCCCAATCATTTTTAGCAACAGCAGTGTAATCCCATCTGCCAAAAGTATGTGTTATCGCACTTTCCACACGATGGCCAAAAGAATGCATTGCTTCTGCAAGACCACGCTCATAATTAAATCCCATGACAGGCAACTGGTCGATACAGTCATTTCCTTCCAGTGGTGGTGAATTATACCAGAACGCACCATCACCTGTCAGGCGACTTTCATACATACCAGTGAAAGGCATGGAATACACCCACACTTCATCAATCTCATGTTGATTACTCAGCGCGCAGAAATCATGATTGGCTAATAAAGCATTGTAATCAAAAAAATATCCTCCCGATTGTTCTAATTGATGGAAAGTGGTCCATCCCGGTTCAAGGAATAATCGATACATCGAATCGACAGAAATAAATGTTCCTTCCAAGGCTGCGTAAAGCTGTATTTCATCAATCGTAGAAATGATTTTATAATCTACAACACCACCTGAGACCGCATTCAGGCTATCTGCAAGTAAGTGTGCCAAAGCAACCGGATCATCCCATGAAAATCGTTGATGAAATCGTACTCCCCCTAATGCTTCTATTGGGGGATCAATAACCACTAGTGCAACATTTACGGCTCTTTGATCAGCTTTGATGGGTGTGAAATCTTCGATCACATGCACCGGAGCAATAGCTGATATTTGTTGATCTGCCCATGCAGCCTGGATGGCATGGCGACCCAGGTTATTCCCTGCATTTATTTTCACACCCTTTTCTGTTGTTTCGAGGTCAACAAAATCATCTGCATCTACAGACCAGGTAACACCTTCTGTAATATTATAAGAGTGATTGTTTGAATCCACACCCTGAAGGGAAACTTCAAAAGCAGCATTTGGTAACAACCATATTTCAGGTGGATTTATACAGATATGATCCAGGGCAACAGTGGCATGTGGAGATATAAGCTGCCATTCTCCAAGATGAACATAATCATCCCCAGTGGTTCGACGCACTGTCATGCGAACGATATGTTTAGATACGGGCAGGAAAAAGATAAGTTGATCCTTCACACCATCTGTCAGGGGAGTCATTGAAAAAAACTCAATATAAGTTCCGGTTTTGGCATCCAAATCTTCGTGAGAGTCTGCAGCTTCAAGAGACCACCAACCATCGCCCGCTACATGCAATATTTCAGAACCGGAGAATGTAACAGGAAAAGGAAAGGTAAGCGTAATGACCAGCGGATTGATATTTTGGCTTCGGGCATGTGTCTCATCTTTGTGATCAAATACATCATAAATTGATCCTATGTCAAATGCACTATGTTCAACACTACACGTACCCTGCTGTATGCATGTATTCAAATCATTGATAGGAAAATCGAGGATGATTTGTGAGAAAGCATGCAGGGATGTCAAAAATCCAAAGCAGGTTAAAACCATTTTTCTTAACATTTGACTAAAATACAAATCAGATTTCGGAATTAATAATCTTGTATTTTTACACTTTCCTAAATGCTCCGCTTATGAAACAGATTTTATTGATCTCTTCGCTTTTCCTGATGGTTGTTTCACTCCACGCACAGAAGGATACCAGCACCTTTGTTGTAATGGTAAACGGAAAGGAATACAAAACGCAACCCCGTCGTCTCAACATTGGGCATTATGGCTATATCACCGGTAATGCAATCGGTCCTGATAAATGTCTCCGTATCTGGCTTGCAGATTTTTATGGTAAAGAAATAAAAGAACCAGGTACCTACCTGATCGTAGATGCATATTATCCTGATACAAAACAGAATATCAATGAAGCTATCGCCACGGGTAAGTACAAAGGTCTTGCTGCTATAAAGTATGTGGAAGAAACAAAATCTCCTCGCATGGAATATCATGTCGGCATGTCAGAAAATAACGGTGAGACCGTACAGGTCACCATAGGCTCCGATGGATATACAGAGTTTACTTTCAATTCAACTCTCGTAGGAAGCTATTGGAAAGAAAAGGCGATGACAACAGCCTTTGGTGGAGTAGGACGTATTGTAGATAAAATGGAAAATAAAGCGGTTACTGGCGCCACAGGTTTTGAACAGGACATAGATCCCGAAGGAAATGGCTATAAAAAACAGAAGGAAACCGACACCATTGTTTTAACTGACGGCAAAGTCAGATTCAAAATGAAGTGATTTTCGATTTTGACTTTCAACCTTCAACTATTAACTATTAGTTATTAACTATTAACTGATCAGTCTTCCTGGTCAGGCACCAACCCCAATTTGTCCCGCAGATTTTCGATCAGTGGATTTTTGGATGCGAGAATTTCAAATTTTTCTCTATTAGTGAGAAGTTTTTTGGGTTTTGCGATTTCTTTACTTCTGTCCAGTTCGGGATCGACCTCAATAAGGATTTCTAGATTAGGTATTCGAACCAAACTGCGAAGACCTTCAATAAGATTTGTCTCGTTGAGTATGCGGTGCTTACCGGTTTGTGTTCCGGTATGAATTAAAATTGTCTTTTCATCCTTCACCTCTAAAATTGCTTCATTCATCGTAAGACGAATCG
>JALYSC010000505.1 GCA_030855005.1 Bacteroidota bacterium
GCCTATGCCTATCATTTTGAAATTTGTGTATGACGATGGTAGCGAAGAAGATGTTCGGATACCTGTGGAAATATGGCGTCGTAATAATGTAGAAGTTTCCAAAGTTTTTGTGACCGACAAACCTATCAAACAAGTCAATCTCGATCCTTACCTGGAAACAGCAGACATAGATCGTTCCAATAATTATTTCCCTGCCCAACAACAGCTAAGTCGATTTGAGCTTTACAAACAGACACAGGGTGGAATCCGTGGTCAGCAAACTACTACCCCCACACCTGCAGGAAGATCTTAAATTTACAGAGTATGAAACTCTGGCTCATTGAATGCATAGCTGTCATTACAGTGCTTGCAATATATCTCGGTATTCAGGTGCATTGGGCCTGGAGTAGTTTGTTGCTCATTGCCATTGGCTTATTCTCCTGGTGGTGTTATGATTTTTTTCAAAAGAGAAGTGCGATTCAACGCAACTTCCCACTTGTTGGTCATTTCCGGGAAGTCGCAGCTTGGATGCGTCCTAAAATATACCAGTATTTCGTGGAGTCGGATACAGAAGGACGTCCTTTTGATAAAACGATGCGCGATATCGTCTATCAGAGAGCTGATAAAACAGATGATACTTCGCCCTTTGGAACTCAACTGGATGTATACGCAGAAGGATATGAATGGATGAATCATTCAATCGCTCCAATTGATTACCGAAATATTGAAGAACCGCGTATCTGGATAGGTGGAAAAGATTGCAGGCAAAAATATCACATGAGCCTGCTCAATATTTCAGCTATGAGTTATGGGTCATTAAGCACGAATGCCATCTCAGCACTGAATGGAGGTGCCGCATTGGGTGGCTTTGCGCATAATACTGGTGAAGGTGGTATCAGCCCTTATCACCTAATGTATGGTGGCGACTTAATTTACCAGGTAGGAACCGGTTACTTTGGATGCAGGGCAAGCGATGGAAATTTTTCTCCTGCATTATTTGCAGAACGAGCCAATCTGCCGCAGGTAAAAATGATAGAATTAAAACTATCTCAGGGAGCGAAACCCGGACATGGTGGAATCCTTCCTGCTGCTAAAGTGACTGAAGAAATTGCATCGATACGCAATGTGCCAATGGGTGAAGATGTCTTATCTCCACCCTTCCACAAAGCATTTGCAACTCCGGTTGAATTGCTGCAACTCGTGGCCCGCATGCGATCTTTATCGGATGGCAAACCCGTCGGGATCAAACTTTGCATTGGTCACAAAGGAGAGTTTCTTTCCATCTGTAAGGCGATGTTACATACAGATATCAAGCCTGATTTTATCGCCATCGATGGCGGTGAAGGTGGGACTGGTGCCTCGCCATTAGAATTTTCTAACAGTGTTGGAATGCCTTTCAAAGAAGGTCTTTCATTTGCTTACAATGCCTTGGTTGGATTTGATCTGAAAGAGGAAGTTCGATTATTTGCCTCAGGAAAAATTATAACTGGATTTCATATGTTTCGCGCCCTTGCATTAGGTGCTGATGTCTGTTACAGTGCACGGGGAATGATGATAGCTATGGGATGTATTCAGGCATTGGAGTGTAATCTCAATACTTGTCCAACCGGAGTAGCAACGCAAAATCCTAAACTTACGCGTGGTTTGGTGGTTACAGATAAAAAACAAAAAGTTGCTAACTATCACGAACTCACTATTCGCAATTTTTTGGAATTAATGAGTGCAGCAGGAATTGAGCATCCTGATATCATTAATCGCTCACATATCTATCGGCGCACGTCACAGAAAGAATCACTGCGTTTGGATCAGATCTATCCATATATACACAAGGGATGTTTATTGCATAAGGATACAGTTCCTGCATCATGGCAGTTTCACATGGATAACAGCAGCACTGAGAAATTTTTTATCCACCAACCACTTGAATACCTTCACTTGTAATCAATCCGGACGCTATCCATATGAAAAACCAGTTGAGGAAAAGTTTGTCGAAAAGAGGGTTCGAAAATCTGAGATCATTTGAAATTATTAGGGCAGAAAAATTGAGTTGGAATATGGTGCTTTGAAAAATAATTTTTCTTTCTCGAAAAAATTTGCGTTTAGCGGTTACATTTTGCCATGCTCGGGACATATACTAATGTCGATGGAAATCTCCGGTTGATAAATATATGGGACATGGCATTTTCTAAATCTGGTCTTTATGAAAAGGACTATCAATTACTCAGTGGAATTGGTCGGGCGTTCTCGCATTCTGCCCGGCTGCAGATAATGGATCATTTGGGTGTGGAGGGGATTTGTAGTGTGGAGGAATTGCATCGAAATCATCATATATCACAAGGCAGCTTCTCTGATCACTTGAAAATATTGAGGGAGGCTCATTTGGTGGAGTGGGAAGAGCGGTATCCTTATACGTATTACTGGCTCCATGAGGAGAATTTTTTATTTGCCAAAAAGATGTTGATGGAATATCTTGGGCGGGTTATTCCGGGGAAGAAGAGTAAGAAAAAGAATGGAAAGAGAAAAGGTATTTAGGATATCCCCTAAATCCTTTTTGGTGTTGTGTGCAGAGTATCATTCTGCTTGGAGTGCATGTTAATTTAAAGAAGTAGTTTTTTTATGACCCTGCTGGAA
>JALYSC010000102.1 GCA_030855005.1 Bacteroidota bacterium
GAAGCAATTAATACAGCAGAATAAAACCGGAAAAATTCTTTCTGTCGCGATTCAATGTTACTGGAATCGAAATGAAAAGTATTACCGCGCTTCGGATTGGAAAGGCATTAAACTCCTCGATGGAGGTACGCTTTTTACGCAGTTTAGTCATTTCATAGATGTTATGTATTACCTGGCAGGAGATATGGAAATACTTCATGCTCAATTAGCCAATGTCAATCACCAGGGCATGATTGAATTTGAAGATACCGGTGTGGTGTCATTTCTATTAAAAGAAAGTCATGCACCAGGTGTGCTGCACTATACTACTTCAGCTTACCGGCAAAACATGGAAGGGAGTATAACACTCTTTGCAGAGCGAGCAACTATTAAAATTGGCGGGAAGTATTTAAATACGATAGATTACCAGGCAACGGATGGATTTGATATCACGGATCTTCCTGAAAGTGGACCAGCAAATGATTATGGTGCATATGAAGGTTCAATGAGTAATCATGACAAAGTCATTGATAATGTGATTAACTCTTTGCAAGGCAGAGGCGAAATTATGACCAATGCTTATGATGGTCTGAAAACTGTTGAGATCATCGAAAATATTTATTCAATGGCAGCGAGTCATGGAAGAAATTAAACTTCGCAATAATATTCATCCCACTGCTATACTGGAGGGAGAGATACGCATGGGATCACGTAATACGATTGGTCCTAATGTGGTCCTGCGTGGGAATATCTCAATGGGAGATGACAATGTTCTAAAGGCTGGAGTCTTCATTGAGAATAATGTGACGATAGGTCATCAGAATATATTCTATCCATATGCATGTATCGGTTCATTTGGTGAAATGGGTGCTAAAGGAGATCGGTTTGTGGAAGAGGGTGGGGTAGCCATTGGAAATGAAAATGTATTTCGCGAATTTGTTTGCATTCATTCTCCTGTGTATACCTATGAGACTTACATAGGAAGCCAGGTGTATATAATGAATAAGAGTTATGTCGCCCATGATTGCAGTATTGCTGATGGAGTTGTGATGAGTGCAGGTGTGTTATTGGGAGGAAGAGTTGAAATTGGAAAATATGCAAATTTAGGACTAGGAGTTACCATTCATCAGCGTATTTATGTTGGGGCCTTTTCTATGTTAGGAATGCAGGCTGTAGTGACGAAAGATATTTTACCTTATTCTCTTGTCACCGGTAATCCGGCGCGGATTCAACGATTCAATGCAGCCGGAGGCGAGCGGGCAGGATTAGATGAAAAGTCAATTTCTGAAATGGAAGTTTTGTTTGTTTCTGGTTCATTCGAAGGATATGTTTCTCAAAATAGAGCCTGGAATGAAGTAAAGTCATTTTTGGCCACTCATCCTAATTCGCTAATTGCACGTAAATAGTTTTTTTTATCGCGTAATTCATCATGCCGATAGTTCGTTAATGCATTGCGTAATTTTTCTTGTTTATGGCAACTTCTAGACTCAACATCCCGCTGGTAGATCTTACTGCTCAATACAAGGTGGTGAAGAAAGAGATGGATAAAGCAATTGCAGGAGTAATAAAGGAAGGCAGATTTATCGGTGGTGAACAGGTTGAAAAATTTGGAATTGAGTTTGCTAATGTTGCGAATTCCGCTTACTGCGTGCCTTGTGCTAATGGTACAGATGCAATTGAAATTGCGTTGAAAGTATTAGACATCGGAAAAGGGGATGAAGTTATTCTTCCGGCATTCTCTTTTGTGGCAACTTTGGAAGCGGTACATAATGTTGGAGCTAAACCAGTGTTATGTGATATTGATCCACAGCGGTATTCTATTAGGGCACGTGATGTTGAAAAACTCATTACTAAAAAAACGAAAGCAGTAATTGTTGTTCATCTATATGGTCAGATGGCAGATATGAGTCCGTTAGTTCGGTTATGTAAAAAAGAAAAGCTTTTTTTACTTGAGGATGCTGCACAGGCACATAAAGCTGAGTATAAGGGCTTGCTTGCCGGAAGTATCGGACAAATAGCCACTTTTAGTTTTTATCCGGGTAAGAATTTAGGTGCCTATGGAGATGCCGGTGCTATTACTACTTCTGATGAGCACTATTATCAGCATGCACGTATGATCGCTGATCATGGCCGCATCCAAAAATATGATCATGATATAGCAGGGAGAAATAGCCGTATGGATACGTTACAGGCTGCTATTCTTCGCGTGAAAATAAACCACCTTGAAGGTTGGATTAAAGCGCGACGAGAAAGAGCAATTTACTACGATGATGCATTAGCAGGTATTAAACAAATTTCTCTTCCTCGTAAATATCCTGATAGTTTGAGTGTGTATCATCTTTATGTTATTAGAGTACCTGCAACGCTGCGTGAATCCTTTCGAAATTATTTGAAGAAAGCAGGAATTGAAACTGGAATTCATTATCCCATAGCTTTATCAGAGTTGAAAGTCACAACTCATCAATTGAAAATTAAAGCTAGTTGTCCTCATGCCGAGAAAGCAAGCCGGACCGTAGTTTCACTGCCGATCTATCCGGAAATGACGACGACACAACAGGCGTATATTTGCGACCATATCCGTGATTACTTTTCTTACGTCTAATGGGAGTCATTCAACGTCAGGGTTTTAAATACAGCATTATCAATGCCATAGGTGTTCTGATAGGAATCATCAGCACGTTGTACATATATCCTGATGCACTGGAGATGGTTGGGCTCTTTCGGGCACTCTTCGATGCTTCTGTTCTTTCGACGATCATTGTGTTACTGGGAAGTCCCACAGCGGCAGTTCGTTTTTTTCCTAAATACCGTGATGATGCAACCGGGCACAAAGGATTTTTGTCGTGGTTACTCATCGTATATGCGACGGGTTTTTTGTTATTCCTGATTTTTTTTCCATTACTGCACAAACTTCTCAAAGATCTGGTCTTCGACAATGAGAATAGTCCGTACGTGGATTTTATCATGTATATCATTCCACTTACTTTTTGTATCGGGTTGACTAATTTATTGGCGAGATATATTTCAAATTTCAGACGCATTGTCATTCCGTCTGCATTTGAAAATCTGACCATCAAGATCACTTTGCCCGTTATTATACTTGCCTATTTGAAAGGGTGGATTGATGTCGAAGGTGTGGTCATCGGAGTTGTGATATCTTATATTCTTTCCACCATTGGCATGACTATCTACTTGTATACGCTTGGTCAATATCGTCTCACACGGCCATTGATCCTGGATGACAAGGATGGATTGAATGATTACTCACGCTTTTCATGGTACGGACTGCTCTCTGGAATTGGTAGCCAGGTAGCATTTCGCATTGATGCTCTCATGGTCACTATGATTTTGTATTTTAAATCCGGAGGTTTGTATGCTATTGCGATGGCTATGACAGATGTGATTTCCAAGCCGATGAAAGCATTGTCAGCGATCACCGGCCCACTGATAGCGCATCACATGGAGGCTGGAAATATGAATGAGATAAAAATTCTGTATAAGAAGTCATCGCTCAATATGACGATAATTGGCCTCGGTATATTTCTCTTGATTTGGACTGTGCTACCTCACGTATTTCAAATCATGGCCAATACGGATGAAGTTCGACAAGCATCTTATGCAGTCTTTTTCCTTGGCCTTGCACAAGTATGGGATATGATGACAGGAATAAATAATGACATTATTATTTATTCTAAATATTATCGATTCAATCTGTACCTCACATTGTTTCTTGCTGTCATCAATATCATTCTGAATTTACTGTTGATTCCTACTTACGGATTGACGGGTGCGGCAATGGCTACTTGCTTTTCATTCTTCCTTTTCAATCTGGCCAAATTCTTATTTATAAAAATCAAATTTGGATTTCAGCCATTCAGTATGAAGTTAATACCCGTGATGGCATTTGGTGTTGCTGCATGGCTGTTTAGTTCATGGCTTCCAAATACCGGAAGTTCCTGGGTGACATTACTTTACAAAGGCGCAATGTTCTCTCTGGCCTATGGATTTGCTATCTGGGGATTCAAAATATCTTCTGATATCAATAACTGGATCCTGAGGGCAATAGAAAAAGTCTTTCCTAAAAAAGCAACCTAACTGTCTCCAATCATCAGTTTTTGAAATAAGTATCTTTACAACCTAATAGCACTTGCATTGGCAGTTGATCAGTTACATAAAGACCTGAAGGCGGGAAAGTTCCAACCTATTTATCTCTTACATGGTGAGGAAACCTACCTAATAGATGAAGCCGCCGAATGGTTGGAAGAATTTGTTGTCAAGGAGCATGAAAAAGCGTTTGATCAGCAGATTCTTTATGGCAATGATGTTGATACAAGATTTGTCCTCGAGCAACTGATGCTATTTCCTTTGATTGCACCACGGCGGCTTGTTATCATACGCGAGGCGCAATTAATGAATGATATCAAAGACCTGGAAGGATATGCAGGTCGACCCGCACCTTCCAGTATTCTCGTTTTATGCTACAAGGGGAAATCTCTCGATAAGCGCACGCGATTGTTTGCGGCCATAAAGGAAAATGGATACATCCTTTCTGCAGATGCGCTCAAGGAAAAAGAAGTTGTTCCGTGGATAATGCAAACTGCAAAAGCCCTCGATATCAGGCTTGAACCTGAAGCTGCCGATGCCATGATCGAATTGATTGGTGGTGAAATTTCGAAGTTGTATCCAGAGCTAAAAAAATTAAAAGGCATTCACACAACTTCAGGGATTGTAACCAGAACTGAAATTCTTGATCTCATCGGTATCAGCCGTGAATACAATGTATTTCAGTTACAGGATTCTATTATTACCGGTGATGCAGTTAAGACTTTGAAGATTGCCATGATCATGGCTGATCATAAAGATTATAGTGTCATACCACTTATTGCAACACTGGCGGGATATTTTACCCGACTTTATACGATTCGATCCATGCCTACCGCTGATGATAATGCTATCATGGATGCGGTTGGTATCAAAGCTCCATTTATTGTCAAAAAATTAAAGTATGAAGCTTCCCGATATCCACTAGCCATTTTAGAACGGATCATTGGTTGGTTGCATGTATATGATATGAAATCAAAAGGATGGGGTTACCGTGGAGGAGACGACAGAGCAATAACCATCGAATTGCTTGGGCATATTTTGCATCCGGTACATCAACCCGAATTTGTTGATTAGTCTGTTGTTGAAAGATTATAGGCTTAGAAGGTTATTAAAAAGAAAGGGTTATTGGCTTAGAGGGTTATTAGATTATTAATAAAAGTTTAATAGCATATAGGGTTATTGGGTTATTTTGAAAAGGCTTAGAAGCTTATAGGGTTATGAGGTTATTTAGAAAAGGCTTAGAAGCTTTTAGGGTTATGAGATTATTAGTAAAGGGCTTATATGATTATTAATTTATAAGGTTATTTTAAATAAGCCCATAAACTGGTAACCTTATAAGCCAGAATGAAAAAAGCTAATTTCCTTATGATTGAGCATATGAATATCCAAATAACCTTATAACCTAATAAACTTATAAACCCGTATTGTAAAAATCTAATGAGTTTATGGTTTTTCATGTCCACAACTAGTATTCAAATATCATGAATCCTTTAAAGGGTATTGATCTTCTTTCACAACAAACTTCACTCAAACTAGGCAAAGACAAGCGTGGTTTAGCGATGGTGTTCGATCCATTGCGTAAGAAATATATACGTACTACTCCTGAAGAAATAGTACGCCAACTTTGGATTCGATATTTTCTAAATGAATTAAACCTGAATTGCAAATTGATTGCTGTAGAAAGAGCCTTTCAGATCCAGGGAATGATCCGGCGATTTGATATGGTTATATTTGATAAAAACACTCACCCAATATTATTAATCGAATTTAAAGCCCCGGATATTCCGATCCGCCAGATGAGTTTTGATCAGATTGCCAGGTACAATATGCAATTAAAGGTGCCGTATTCGCTTATCAGCAATGGTAGGCAGCATTATTGCTTCCGGATCGATGATGATAAGAAACAATTTGTGTGGCAGGATCATCTTCCGGTATTAGGTTAGTATGAAATAAATTCAGCCTAAATGAATTTATCCTTCAATAAAATTAATAATCAACCTTTAATACTAAATCAGAAAATGTCGTGTTGGATTTTGTTCCCGCATCAAATACACAAAGAATGCAGACAATTGAAAATCTATTCCAGCATAAGAGGTGATGAATAGGTGGAGAAACAAATCAGGAAAAACGCTTATCAAAAATAACTGATAATCAGATGTTCAGCTTCCCTTCAACACCATCATCATTAACTTTTCCGGTTACGATTGAAGCTGCAATTTTTATTAAGGAAACTACCTTATTGACTTTGGTGTCCCAATATTCACTTACCTCAGGCTTTACCTGGATGAGTGTGAGTTCGGGATCTTCGGGTCCGCCCTGAAACCAGGCTTTGGCCCAGGCTGTCCACAGTTCGTTGATTTTAGCCATATCCTGTGAGATAGTTGCTTTACCGTAGACACTTAGATATTCACTGCTACCTCCATTGGCAAAATATAATTGCACAGCAGGGTTTTCATGCAGCTCATAATTTTTATTTGATGATTTAGCACTGAAGAAATTCAGCGTACCATCCTCATCCACACCCTGCAATGCCATTGGTCTTGAAGGCAATGGTCGGGTATCCGAAAAGGTGGTGAAGAAACACATTCGGGCATCTTCAGCCATTTCTTTTAATTTTTTCACGGCTTCTACTCCTGTATAGTTTTGAATGTGATCTTTTTCGTCGAGACGGGAATCCTGCATGGCATGAATGGTTTAAATGGAATTTGGAACCTAATTACTTGGTAAGTAACCCGGGAAGGGGGGTGATGTTCAAAATTGGCAGAGATTTAACGCTCGAGGCATACGGTCGCGCGAAGAAGCAAAATAAATTCTCACGCAGAGACCAAAGTTCGCAAAGATGAAAATAAAATCTCACGCAATGACGTAGAGAACGCAGAGAAATAAATCTCACGCAAAGACGCAGAGAACGTAGAGAAATAAATCTCACGATTGACGAATGACGAATGACGTTCTCACACCATCATCCCCGTCATACTGCTCCCAACAAATTGCAGGATTTCATCACGGATTCTTTTTACTTCCTGATCAGGCTCGAGCAACCATCCTTTCGACCAACTGTGAATGATCTTAATGCCCAGGACTTCCATATCCTCTTTAAACTGAAGATGCCAGAGACTATTCTCGGGCCATGCACCTAAGGGCCAGAAGTCACGTACGAGGAACACAAAAGGCTTATTGGGTTCGAGTAAAGTTTCGATTAAAAAGTTTTCATCAGGGTTAAGGCTGCGCTCTGATATTTTATATGGCATGGGAAGCTGATCAAGCACAAGGCGATCCAGTTCTGAGCCTAAGAGAGAAATCATATTCACTCTATGAGCAGCATAGATACAGGAAGATTCAAGAAAAGGGGAAAACTGACGAGCTATAGAGCTTACATGTTTCAATTCGGAAGAAGTTTTGCTCTGTCCCAGCACAAAATCTGTTGTCATCCTCGGCATATCCAGCTTTTCATTTAGGTAGCGCTGATTGACAGGAGGACCATAAGAGTAGATGTCACAAGCTAATTCCTGAATGCGCTGCCAATGCATATCAAGGGATGGCTCTTTGGCTTTTAATAAAAAATAGTTCTTACAGTTCAACTGATCAGATGATTGCATTGGCAACATACTGATGGGTAGCATCTGCAAAGGAAACCATTGACTTCTGGATTCAATAGTCATTTCTTCAAAGAATTGTATGACCTCATCACGATCGGGGCCACCCTTCCTTGTGGTCATCTTTCTTACGACCAATGTATTTTCTTCAGATAAGACAGTACGCTTCCGATTGATTTCATTTCCATATTCCGCAAGCGAGTGATGACGGATGAGTTCGATCATCATCTTCATATCCTCAGGCATCATCTGTGGCCATTCGACCTCCAATGCATCACCTGTAACTAACTGAGTGATGTACCATTCATCAAAATAAGTCAGCCAGTCGCGTGTTGGGACAAGATGCAATGTCTGTACAATCGTACGGGCCATTTCAGGAAACTGATTATGAAATCCTGCCCAGAAAAAATAATCTTCCAGATGATGTTGTCTTTCAAGGATAGCAGACACAGCCACATTTACATCGCGGAGATTTTCGGCACTGCGATGCACGCTTAATGCCTGTGATTCAAATCTTTTTTTGAAATAACCACTTACATTGATGTCACTATACCATTTCAATACATCATCTTCCCATTCCTTCAGTTCTGTCCCAAGCTCTGCGTTGGCCGGAGCATTGTGGGAATTAAGCCTCTTGAGTTGGCTGCGAATATGTGTTTCGATGGCATCTTTAGATCCCATCAGATTGGAGCGCAAAGTAGTTAGCTGCAAAATAGCATCCGCAAGTGATGGATTATCCTTCCATTCAGCAGCAATGGTTACCCAGGATTGGCCAGCTTCTATTTCTGTAAGTAACTCGAGATATTGTGTCTTCAGTGCTTTACGATGCTGGCTGATCATTTTCGATTTGCGGCTGATCTGACCCTTCAGCTTATCGGCAAGCTGGCTCATGCTGCTTTCAAATGAAAAAGCATCTCCAAATGTCATACTTAGCTCCTGTGCATTAGACAGCAGCTTATCTATTTTAGAGACATAATTATTGATCTCTGTTACCC
>JALYSC010000103.1 GCA_030855005.1 Bacteroidota bacterium
CATGTACACCGAACAAAAAGGCTTCCAGACCTTTATGGTGCACAGTGTAAGAAAAGCGCGCGCGACAACTCCTGCTTCTTATCTGCAACTCCTGAGCCTGATAGATATGGTAGGATACTATCATGATCAGAAAAAAATAAATCACATCAAAGAAATTCGACTCGATCATCCATATCAGAGTATTTCTTTCGATATGCGAAAATCTTCGGTTGTAACATGCCTGGCAGAGATTACCTCCAAATGTATTCCGACAGCATATGCACAACCGGATCTGTTTACTTTTCTCCACGACACCTTGATTGCGTATGATGATCCTACTCAATTTGATCGTGATTTTATGATCCGTTTTCTTGTGCAGCTCACTCGCCATCTGGGTTTTGAAATGGAGATATCCCCGGATGATACGTGTGGCCAATATTTTGATCTGATGGAAGGTCGCATGGTTACGATCAGGCCACATCATCTGTATGTGGTCACTGCAGAGGATCTCAAAGATTTAAAATCAATTATGTATTCAGGCTCGAATATAAATCTGGATATACCGCTGGAAACACGCAGGAGAATTATTGACCTGCTGATTATTTATTATCAGCTTCACGTGGAAACTTTACGTGATGTCAATAGTCTGAAGATTTTAAGAGAATTGTTATAGTAGTGGATAGTGGATAGTGGATAGTGGATAGTGGATAGTGGATAGTGGATAGTGGATAGTGGAAAACGAATAATTATTTTTTTGTTAAAGAAATTTTTCTAAATGAAAATCCGCCAGGCCAAGTTCTTCTAATGGTATCCCAAAAGCTACAGCTTCATGTTTTATAGTATTAAGTGAATAATACATACCCATTCTCACGCCTGCATCATAATCACTACCGGTATCTTCTGCTTTTGCTGATTCCATGTCACACTTGAGCAAAACAACAATATCCTGCATACATAATTTATAAATATCCATTCTGGTCTTATTAAAATGTTACCAATAAACTCTTCATTTCTTTTTTGAAAGTAGCAATTGCATTTGACTATCTATTGTGGTGGGTCTCAATTCGTTTACAGGAAAGGTCGATTTTCGGATGACTTAAAGCTTATATTAGTCTAAGTATAGATGCGCTATGTTTCGAAATACCAAAGGCTTTGAAAGTTTAATCAATGGTATAAACCCTAATATGCCGCCACCTAATGTCGTGCAATATTATGTAATGACAAACTCAAATTTTAAACTAATTTTTTCAGGAACATCCTGCAAAACATTGCAATCTACTTCCTCACTCAATTGAGCCTATAAAGAATCCAATGAAAATGCCGCATCCCGCATGCTCCATGCCCCAAGTTCCATCTCTTTCACCTAACCAACGTAACATTCCCCTTCTTCAAATAGCTGTCGTCCTTCATTACTAACTCAAAGACGTACGTATACACTCCCGGATTTGCCATCTGATTTTTACGCGTACGACCATCCCAGGCGAATGGAAGCTGATCTGTATAATAAATAATATTGCCCCACCGGTCAAAGACAGACATGGTAACACGACTAAATAACTCCATGGCTGCGATGCCCCACGTATCATTAAATCCATCTCCATTGGGAGAAAAAATATTGGGAATGAAAAGTTTGGAGATGATGCAACCGTCATCACTAACTACCTCCAGGGAATCAAAATAATGGCAATCAAAAGAATCAGTCATTTCTACCCACACATGTTGTGGTGAGGTGATACTGGTTTCGTTTCCAATGTCACCTGTTGACCACAGGATATCCATGTTATTCAGGTCGATTTTGAAATAATTAGTTTCTCCCGGACATTGGATCTGATCTGGTCCAAGGTCGAATACAGGTTCCGGAAAAATACTCATCAAAAAAGCTGCGGTATCGTCCGGGCAGAATGCGTCAGACACGATATACTGATAAACACCTGCGGCATCCTCTTTTGGATCAAATAATCCGGCAGGAGACCAAATACCACCTGCGGTCGCCTCGTCGGAAAGGAGTGCTGGCAGGGAAAATGAAAAATCATTTTTGCAGACTACTGCACTGCTATCCCGGCCTGCGTGAGATGATCTGCCTATCAATGTAATATATGCATACGCAGTATCGCTTACGAGGTAATCAGCATAACCGGTAAATCCAATCCTGACATTAGTGACACCATCAGGCATGATCCCTGATAAGGATAAATCATTCAGATAAGGCCCCAAGGCTGTGAAATCAGATAAAGAAGTCGGATAATAATTAAGACTCGTAGTCTGTTGGCCATGAAGCACCGCAAAAGAAGGACTCAGTCCAGATAATGCGATGCCTGAAGGTCCCTGATCGATCCACACATTGAGACTGTCCCAATCCTTATCACTGAAAAGGTCCGTAAGTGAAAGCAGGTATTTTTCAGGTAGTTGGCAATAGATCGTATCCCGATAATCAATCCCGGGTGCAGTTTCATCCAATGCATCAAGGTCGAGATGTATTTCACAGGGAGGAGGAGGCATGTACATAAAATTAGCTGAGGTCCCCTCCAGAAAGGCTGGAATGGAGCAATAATGTGTAAGTGAACAATCAAGCGGATTTAATACAAACATATCATTAGCAAAGATTGCAAAAACAGTTGTACTATCACAGGAATGTGAGACTTCAAATAATGATAGTAGACCTGACTTCGGTAAATTGCATAGAATTGTACTGCTTGGTATATCTGCCAGGTTTAATTCTAGCACTTTAGTATTTCCACTGGCCATTAACTTACCATTATACCAAAACATATTAGACCAGATTGCTGTAGCATTTGGTAATCTACCATGGTATACAAGATCTCCTGTATTTATATGATAAGATCCAATATCCCGCTCTCAAAAAATGAGAACGGTATCTTTTGTACAAAACAATCCCTTATTCCAGAACCGCATTGGGGGCATTGGTTGCAATAGTTTAATGTGATTGTTACTGATAAGATCGAGTTCATATATTCCATCTCGACCTAGTCCATAAAGTTCGCCATTAGGACATAAGGCTAAATCATACCATTCATAATAGCCCACACCACTCTTAGTTGTATCAAGACATAAGGTTGTAGTAAGGCAATTTTCAAAATTGAAGATTCCGATCTCAACTTCAAGATCAGGATTAGGGCTGGGCAAATTTTGGAAGCTTGAAAAATAGATTGATTGAGCTACACTCTTTGTATAGGTTAATATTAATATGAAATATAGTATAGTTCTCATAATTAATAAAAATTGGGCAGAATATATTATTCTGCCCATGTATTATTTATAATCCTATTCAAAAATAATCTTGCCAGAACTATTCATTTTATCATTACATACACTATAATAATAAGTCCCTGGCTGTAGATTTATAGCTAACGCTGTGCTTTGTGACGACAAAACCTGCTCATACTGCAATCGGCCAAACATATCAAAAATGGAGAATACCATGTTTAATCCAATATCGCCTGTTGGAAGTGTTAATGTAAAATTACCCGAAACAGGATTTGGGTATATTTTGTGCGTCAAAACCTGAACAGGATTTAATTCTAATGCAAACGCAATGTTATCGATGACAATAGAATTATGTATACGTGATGAAATTAAATCAGAGTTGGTAAAATCGCCATGTAAGGTTAAAAATGGAATGTTCTTTTTGAAATCTTCACCTTGTGACCTCTGACTTGCATACGAAATATAAAGCACCCCGTCCCGAAAGATCATGATGTTGTTTTCATGATTCACAAAATGACTCTGCATAATATCAGGAGGATAAGGACATGAAACGGCAACCATAAACACCTCTAAATCACTTATATCATCATCGAAAGAAAAACTTGCCTGATTTTCTCTAACCACCATATTAATTTGAACTGGTGATGATCTTACGAAAATATCATGATTACTGGTGAAAGCGTCTGAACAATCAGTACATGTCCCATTGACATCTCCCATTTTTATTCCAACAAAATCCAGCTGAGTTAAGTCGTCATCCAACTCTTCTATGTCTATGAATTCATTATAAGAGGGCACCACATTACTTCCCATACCGGGGCAGGTAGGGATTGTTAATCCGGTATATGTTGACGCAGGCAAGAAACTCCAGGAAGGTCAGTCTACATCGGTATTTAGGATTGCTCCCTGAATAGCACTATTATCCGATGTGGTGATAGTTCCACTCTCATTAACATCTGCAGCTAAAAAACTCCATAGATCTGTGATACAATCCGATTGTAATATATGGTCCTGAATAATATCAATATCAAGGGAGGTCAATCCACAACTGCGATTATAATCATGAATTGGAGTAATTCTATAGTCTAATCCGCCAATTACTGAACACTCATAATCACCATTCGCGTAAGTGATAGCCATGCAATCGTAGTCCTCAATTTCCTGTGCCTCATTAATTTCAACCAATACTCCAGGAACTCCCCCATCTTCAGCATCAACACAGTCTAAAACCGGGTTCTCAATCAAGCCCGCCAAAGTAAATGAAGGCATGCAGTAATCATCAATTTCACAATTCAAACCTACACCTCCTTCACAAAATTCAAAATCAGGAATAAGTGGAAACGAAACTATTACATCAGTTGACACAAAGCTAAAATCAACACATTCTCCTGCAACTGCTGTAAAATAGATAGTAAAGATTATTTCTTCATCGACTCCAGTGACTACTGCACCTTCATCTAAGGGAGGTTGAATCCCTCCCAAATTAATGACCCCCGCGCTAAAATTAAAACTGGCGCCAAGACCGGTTTTAATGACACTTAGCAAGCTTTCTTCAGTTGTAGACTCAATAATATGAATATCTGTGTTGGAATAGCTTATCTCTAAATCAATACCCGCTGCATGATAATTAGCAAAATCATTTAGAGAGACATCAATAGCAAAAGCACCATAAAGGCTCTCATAATATGGTTCTGAAAGCCAAAATTCGAAAGTCGGGCACTGACCAATGATTTTGTCAGAAAATAAAAACATCAAAACCGGAATAAGGAATTTTAGTTGCTTTTTGTGCAAAAGGTAACGGTAGGTAACGGTAGGTAACGGTGTTTGTTAAAAAACAATAAGAGTTTCATTATAAAAAATATTTAAGTGACAAAGTTTAGAGGCGCTTTGCAAAAAATACTTTTCTATGTGTATGCAACTACAATTAAGAATAGTCGAATTTACACAAAAAATTGATCTTTCAGGAATTTATTTCGGATATAAATGCTAGTTAATAAATTTGAAGTTCTCTTCAAAAACAACTGAAATTTCCACACGTACTTTCTGCATGCCCAGCAACTTCTCGCTCCCTGCTCCAAGCCCCATGAATTCCTTTTCCTTACTTTTACCTCCCATGCTAAAAGAAGGTAAAACAAAAGCCGCCATTCGTTTCAAGCGCAAAAGTCTCACTGATGAAGACCTGATGCGATTATATAAAGGCATCCTACTGCCTCGTATGATCGAAGACAAAATGCTTAAGCTACTGCGCCAGGGAAAGGTTTCCAAATGGTTTTCCGGGATCGGCCAGGAAGCCATCTCTGTTGGTGCAACGTTGGCTCTCCAACCCAAAGAACTCATCTTCCCACTGCATCGCAACCTGGGCGTATTTACTAACCGGGATATTCCGCTCCACCGCCTCTTCTCCCAATGGCAGGGGAAAATGGATGGCTTCACCAAAGGTCGCGACAGATCATTCCATTTTGGGACACTGGAATACGGTATTGTTGGGATGATCTCTCACCTGGGTCCTCAACTCTCCATAGCTTGTGGAGCTGCATTAGCCTATAAACTTGATGGACGTCCGATGGTATCGCTCGCTTTCTCCGGAGAAGGTGGCACCAGCGAAGGTGATTTTCACGAAGCACTCAATATTGCTGCAGTCTGGTCATTACCAGTAATATTCATAATTGAAAATAATGGTTATGGCCTCTCTACTCCATCTTCCGATCAGTTTAAATGCAAAGAACTTGTCGATAAAGCGAAAGGCTACGGAATGGATGGTGAGCGCATCGATGGCAATAATATCATCGAAGTCTATACCACGATAAATAAATACGCGACCAAAATGCGTCGCAAACCAGCACCGATTCTAATTGAAGCCATGACCTTCCGTATGCGCGGCCATGAAGAAGCTTCGGGCGTAAAATATGTACCCCCAGAACTCATCGAAGCATGGGACAAAAAAGATCCGCTTCGCAATTTTGAGCTATACTTATTGGCCGAAAATGTAATCACTGAAGAAACGATTGCATCTCTTATAAAAGAAAATGAACTCCTGATACAAGAACATCTGGATATAACAGCTGAAAAACCGGAATTGGAAGTAAATCTCGATTTTGAATTAGGAGATATATACAAACCATTTGATGCAACCATCATCGCGCCAAAAGGTGAGATAAAAGAAATGCGTCTTATTGATGCCATTCATGATGGTCTGGATGAAGCGATGCAACGTCATCCCAAACTCATCCTCATGGGCCAGGATATCGCAGATTATGGCGGCGTCTTTAAGATCACGGATGGATTCATGGCAAAGTTTGGTAAAGACCGTGTGCGAAATACCCCTCTGTGCGAAAGCGGAATTGTGGGTACTGCCCTGGGACTCAGTCTGGAAGGTTACAAGGCCATGGTCGAAATGCAGTTTGCAGATTTTGTTACTTGTGGTTTTAATCAAATCGTGAATAATCTTGCAAAGCTTCACTACCGGTGGAATGAAAAAGCGGATGTGGTGGTGCGTATGCCAACAGGTGCTGGTACAGGTGCGGGACCTTTTCACAGCCAAAGTAATGAAGCATGGTTTTATCATACGCCGGGATTAAAAATCGTGTATCCTTCCACGCCGGAAGATGCTAAAGGCTTATTACTCGCAGCCTTTGAAGACCCTAATCCGGTCATGTATTTTGAACATAAAGCACTATATCGCGGCATCACAGGCAATGTACCAAAAGGATATTATACGACACCCATTGGAAAAGCCAGAATGGTCCGCATTGGATCCGAAGCTTCGATCATCACTTATGGCATGGGTGTAATCTGGGCAGAACAATTTGCCGACGAACATGGTTGGGATATAGATATCATTGACCTTCGGACATTATTACCTATCGATTGGGAGACTGTATCAGAAAGTGTTGTTAAAACACATCGTGTACTCGTCCTTCACGAAGACACATTGACCGGTGGCATTGGTGGTGATATTGCCGCTTACATCGGAGAACATTTGTTTCAATATCTTGACGCCCCGATTATACGCGTCGGCTCTCTTGATACCCCTGTTCCCTTTGCAGGAGTACTTGAAAAACAATTCCTCGCACCTCAGCGATTATATGATCAGATGACTAAACTTTTAACGTACTAAATGAAGCTCGAAAATATCGTATCTGTCAGTGGCCTTGGTGGCTTGTTTAAACTTCTCGGCACGCGCAGCAATGGTCTCCTGATCGAAAGTTTCGAAACGGGCAAACGCCAATTTGTTTCTATTCGCAAGCACCAGTTCACTCCACTTGTCTCTATCGGTATCTACACTTATACAGATGTAGTAAATCTTGATGAAGTGCTCAAAAAAGTACAGGACAATGCTGATACCATTCCAAGTCTCGATGAAAAATCAGATGATCTCCGCACATGGTTCAGAACTATAGTGCCAGACCATGATGAAGATCGTGTGCACATCAGTGACATTCGCAAAGTGATTAAGTGGTATACTTTTCTCACCGAGTTTGCACCTGCAGCTTTGGCTGATGGTGGTGATGAAGAGGAGTAGATGAGCGGCACTTCGACAAGTCATTTCTGAATGATGCGGTCACTTCGACAAGTCACATCTGAAATCACTGTTTCGCCTTCCCTACTCTGATTTATCTTTCATACTGCTTTACATGGGTAACGCTCAGTGTCCTTTTGATTAAACAATACAGCATGATGGTGCTCATCATTAAATTAGTTAATCATCGTGACAATTAGAAAGATCCAAGGTGGCTGAGCAGGAAGAGCGCTGGGATGCGGTCACTTCGACAAGTCACATCTGAACATACAAATTTCATTTCCCATCTCTGATCATAGCATTCATACAGAGATTCATGTGTTTCGCTCAGTGACCTTATGATATTTCAATGGAAGATGTTCAACAATGTCATTGAATTCTTTAAAATCATCGTGACAATTAGAAAGATCCAAGGTGGCTGAGCAGGAAGAGCGGCACTTCGACAAGTTCTTGCTGATTTGTTGATTTTGCATTGAGATGTTTTGACTCACCCGGACAATTATTGCCCACACGCTCAGTGACCTTTGATTAATCATTAGGTGATGTTCCTACAAGTCTTTGATTACTTAAGTCATTCTGACAATTAAAAAGATCCAAGGTAGCTGAGCAGGATGAGCGCTGGGATGAGGGAGTCGAAGCCCCGGCTGACAATTATTCACCCAAAACTCTCATATCAAACTCAAAACGCATGGGTATAAGACTAGGTGAAACCTGTCTGAAATTTAAACGGACCTCGATGCCAAAGTATTCACGTTCGATCCAGGGACTGATGTCAGCGATCCCGGGAAAGAGACGCCACGAGGTAGCATTTTTGAATGGAGTCGGATCGAGATAGAAGAATTCAATCTTATCCGAAGGATTGAATGGATCGAATATGTATACCGAGATGCGATGGATAAATTCAAGGTTGACATCCCCGAAGGTGCTGCCGAGATAGGCATCC
>JALYSC010000104.1:0-3528 GCA_030855005.1 Bacteroidota bacterium
GTAAAGTATACCGTGGGGATTTTAATCCGACTTCGAGGAAAGTAAAATCTCCTACGTCAATTAGGATTCAAAAGGACAGCTATGCGATTACACTGCCACCTGGCTATAATGAAGCTTCAAGGCAATATCCCGTGGTGTACTTTTATGGAATCGCTGAAGCTCATCACAGGCAGCGTATTGCAGGTTTGATGATCAGGGAAATGTTAACCGGAACTTTGCCTTCAATGGTTTTGGTTTTCTTAGAAACAAATGAGAAATCATTGATAGATAACATTATACCTGAAATTGAAACTGCTTTCAACACCCGAATAGGATATCGGTTTCGCGCATTGGTAGGATTTGGCGATGGTGGTTTGGCCGCTATGCAAAATGCATTAATACCTGAGATGTTTACAGCTTGTATTCTCTATAATTCGCCAATAGACACCACCCTGCTCACCAATGCCATCAATGCCGATAAAGGGTTAATGAAAAAGACATGGTTGTACATCAGTACGACTGATGCTGATATGGAGTACTACACGAATGGTAAAGCACATATTCTATTAAAGGAGGAGGATGTCTATCATGAGTATCGGGTATTCGATAGTGAACGTGATGACCTGGTTTCAGATAACAGGTTGAGCGAAGCGTTCCAATTTTTAAGTGAAAAGATTCACAGATAAAAGTAAACCAACTAAATACTGCTCTATGTATATTATCGAAAGTTATTCGCTTGCAGTTGTCTTCACGATTGTCACCATGCTTTGCTGGGGCTCCTGGGGCAATACACAAAAACTTGCAGCCAAGACCTGGCGCTATGAACTCTTCTACTGGGATTACGTGATCGGAGTCGTATTACTTGCATTAATTGTTGGTCTGACCTTGGGGAGTACCGGAGATCAGGGGAGAAGTTTTCTGACTGATTTGAGCCAGGTCAGTTCTGCCAATATTTGGAGTGCCGTGGTGGGCGGAATCATTTTTAATGCATCCAATATATTGCTTTCAGCTTCCATTTCTATTGCGGGCATGGCGGTTGCCTTCCCCTTGGGTGTTGGCCTTGCATTGGTGTTAGGTGTAATCATTAATTATATGAGTTCTCCTAAAGGAGATCCCATGATATTATTTGCCGGTGTCGCACTGATTATGATAGCTATTATATTTAATGGTATCGCTGCCGGTAAAATGAAAAAGGAGGACAAAGCAGCCTCTTCTAAAGGGATCTGGCTCGCCATTGTGGCTGGTATACTGATGTCTTTTTTCTATCGCTTTGTAGCATCGGCTATGGATATCGATAATTTTGAATCTCCCACACCTGGCATGGCAACTCCATATTCAGCGTTTTTCATCTTTACGCTGGGCATGTTGGCAAGCAATTTCGTATTCAATACGTTTATTATGAGAAAGCCTTTTGTAGGGGCGCCAGTGACCTATAGTCAATACTTTAAGGGAAGTTTCCCAACGCACCTCGTTGGTATCTCCGGGGGAGTTATTTGGGGACTTGGTACCGTATTGAGTTTTATGTCGGCAGGTAAGGCTGGGGCTGCCATTTCGTATGGTCTAGGACAAGGAGCAACAATGGTTGCAGCATTATGGGGGGTCTTTATCTGGAAAGAGTTTAAGGGAGGGGGAAGAAGTGTTAATCAGCTTCTGTTCCTGATGTTTCTTCTGTTTATTTCAGGTTTGGCGTTAATCATCCTTTCAGGAGGCAACTAAAATACCAGGGTATTTCATAAATGAGTATGGTTTATAACCTATACACTGACTTTCACTTTTCAAATATCACCAAACTAAATCTATTAACAATGAGAAAGAATCTATTTTTTTACCTGTGCATGGCAGTATCCATGACTTTCACTATCTCCTGTAAGGATGATGATGATAACAATCCGCCTGTTGTTGAGCCCTCCCTCATCAAAACTATTAATTTGGATTATGATGGCACCGGCGCTGATGTGGAAGGCTGGCAATTTATCTATGATGCTACTGATCGTGTCACAAGTATCATCAACACTTACAATGGAACGGTAGAGGATACCATTTTGTACGATTATTCATCAACAGGCAAACTTATCATTACCAAAGGTGGAAATCCGACCACCTATACACTTGATGCCGATGGAAGAGTATCTAAGGAATTGTGGGTTTCAGATGG
The DNA here is from genome assembly GCA_030855005.1 of Bacteroidota bacterium. Classification (GTDB taxonomy): domain Bacteria; phylum Bacteroidota; class Bacteroidia; order Chitinophagales; family Saprospiraceae; genus Opimibacter. Next base: position 2,135 of record JALYSC010000104.1, read on the forward strand.
TAGCGAATATGAAGGTTATACCTACAATGCTGATGGTATACTTTCTAAAATTGTTGAACACTATGGAGGTGCAGATCATTTGAAATATGATTTGACAATAGCCAACAAAGTGGTTACCAATAGGATTCGTTATGAAGATGACGGTACTGTAAGAGAAGACAGAGAGTTTTCTTTCACGACCGGAGACAATGCGAGCAATATTCAGCAAATCTATGCTGTGGATTCTGAATGGAAACCGGTTGGTGGTTTATTCGGAGAGGCAAGTGAAAAACTCGCTTCAGGTTTTGTTCGTCACATTACTGCGGATCCTCTATCAACCTATGGTGTTTCTTTTACCTATACGTTTGATTCTGAAAATCGTCCTGCTACCATTACAAAAAATGGAACAAGCAGCGGCGGTCCCTACACGGAAATTCTCAGTTACTCCTACTACGAATAGGATTATTCAATACCATCATTGATTGATATCCGGCTAAGGAAAAGCAGTAATGCTTCCCTTAGCCGGATTTATTTTGTCACTGATTTAAAACAGAGTGATTGATATCGCGTTAAATTTTCACGCGATTACCCGCTTCATGTCAATATTTTTTGCGCGTTATTCTTCAGAAATAAAGCCCATGCTGTCAGGTTCTATCCAGTTTTCGGGAAGTTCATAACGACTAATTTTCCCTGCCTGATCAATATACCAACCTTCATGCTGAGTGCCCCATGCACCATTTTTATATTCGTATTGGAAATAAACAAACTGCGACAAGTCACCATGCTCACCACCGCAATCCTTATCACATGATGGGAAGGAAACAGATTATAATGCCACTAACAAAAGATTTGTTTGCATTACAAATTTCGACTTCAAAGTTCTCAAATCAATTTGGTTTATATAATTGACTATAGATGATATCGGAAGCCAAGATTAATGCCACGGATATAATCTGTCCGCTTTGTGTCTACAGAATAGATGTCTTCATCCGCATTGAGGTATGCATCCAGTGCATGTTGATACTGCAGATAAATTTCAATTCTTCGCGCGGGACGTATACCTAATCCACCAAACAATGAAGTGGTAGCAGACCGGATGACATCATAATTATCAAATGAATTCTCCACAGAAAAAGCATCTCCTGTTGGAGGTATATTAATCGGATCATATGAAACAATTGGATATCTGCTTTGAGCAGTTGTGGCGAAACCAAACATAGCGCCACCTTCGACAAAAAATGTGCGGGAAACATCATACTTCATTCCAAGTGCACATTGCCATTGTTGTATTGTCTCCACCAATGGTGCAATAACCTGCGCGCTATTACTAAACTTAACAGTTTCAGAATCAACATATTCACCAAGTCCCAGGTAACCCAGGTTCTCCTGAACAATCGTATTCGATTCTACAGCTT
>JALYSC010000104.1:3538-8650 GCA_030855005.1 Bacteroidota bacterium
TAAAGAAGATTCAGGCTTATAGATAGCATATCCTAAATCAGCATTAAGACTAAGTGATGGAGTTAAATTAATATCAAGACCCGCACTTCCATGTCCTCCATAACTTTTCTTAAATCCTGCCATACCACTACCACTTAGATAAGGTGAAATCAATTTTTTACCTATCGGCATAGGTGGCTTGATATCAGAAGGCTGCACGTTCATGACCACATCAGACTCCTGGTACAATGCTATTGGTGTCAAAGGCAAGAAATCTACTGATGTCAAACTCTTTGTAGTAGAATTATCACTAGTCGCAGCTTCAGCATTTGTTACTTCCTCAGATGCGTTATTCGATTCAGTTATTATTTCACTATTAACTACAACCCCTCCATTGACTTCAGGTTCTCTATTGATTACAACCTCTGATTCAATTATAGTTGCATTATTTTCTTTCACGTCATTAGAATGCAGTGATGCAATAGTATTTTCCTTTAAAGCATTGGCATGACCGTGTGATGTGGTACTTAAAGAATTTACATTATTGAGATCTTTCTTTACTTGTGATTGATTCTTTGTTACCTCTGCATTATTTGTATTGTTAGATTCTCCTCCAGCAATTTCTTTTTGTACATGTTGTTGCTTAACGATTAGTTCATCGCTGGTTGTAATTGGAGTTTCTGACTGATCTTTTATGGGTGGATTGATTGTACTTACGGATTCCGTATTAGATGGAGATTGTGTATGGGTGAAGAGCTGACCGGAACTGTCCCTGCTCATCCATGTGCCATAGCCAACCAGAGCTGCTGTCATGACAGCTGCCATAGTCCACCAGAACAGGATGAAACGACGTGACCGTTGAGGAACGGGCATGGCCTGATCAAGGATCGGCTCCATACCGGACCAGCCCTGCTCAGGTGTCAATTTATAAGGATGTTGTTCTTGCATGATTGTCATTGATAATTAAAGAGCGTAATCGTTCACGTGCATGTGACAGGTGCCATTTTGAGGTACCTGTACTGATCTGCATCATATCACTTATTTCCTCGTGTGAATATCCTTCGATGGCAAACAATCTGAACACTGCCGATGATCGTTCCGGAATTTTATCCAGGAGGCTTATCAGATCCTGTAACTCTAATGGATCGGATGGTGTGGATTGAGTTTGTTTTTCTGCGGGAAATTCAAATTGTATAAATTTTATGTAGGTATTTTCTTTTTTATAAAAATCTGCCAGTGTATGATAGATCAGTCTGCGTATCCATCCTTCCAGCGACCCTTCACTGCGGAAGGTGCCAATCTTCTGAAATACTTTTAAAAACCCATCATTCAATATCAGTAATGCTTTATCCTCATCCTTGGTGTACTTCATGCACATGGTCATCATGGTATGGAAATACCGCTTGTACATTTGCTCCTGACTTTTCCGGTCATTACGCACACATCCTGATATGATTTCAGTTTCTGTCAAAGGAGTACGGTTAGTATTGTTGATGTTTCACGATAGATGCGTGTCGCCCGTGAGTATTATTAATTCAGTTCATTAATCACCTTTGATATTTCTGTTGCAAATGTCTTATACTCCGGCAACAGATTAACGGATGAATTGCTGATGATCCAATACCGATGTTGTGTCTCCGATTTCCATTCAACGTACAAATATCCGGCATCAATGACATTAGTTTCACCCAGGATCGTATCGGGCTCTACCAAGAGCCGTGTCGGGAATAGGGTTTCCAATTCTTTCGCAATATTGACAGCTGTTTCAGGCAATTCTACAAATTGGTTAAAAGGATGAAACCCTCCGCCAGTATAATTATCAGACGTCTCTTCGAAAATTCTGTCCGATTCTAACCGGTAAAACTCAACACACGTTTCGCCTCCACAGTATGCACCGAATTGTCCGAAAACCAAATAATCCCCATCTCCAGGTAATAACTCATCACCACAGGAGAAACAGCTAAGTACACCCACAACCAATATGAAAGAAAAATATTTGCCCATTTCTCCTGTCAATTATTGATTGATTATTGTAATTTTTTCATTGATCTTATCTACAAATGTATTGTAGACACTGGCCATGTTATTTTCATTCTGATCCAGTAAAAAATACCTGTGCCCTCTTGAGGAAGAAATTTCAACATACACTCCACCCCAGTCACCACCATCCGGAATACCCAGGATTGTCTCACTCTCATCCCATAGTTCATTTGGAAAATCAGATGGCAGGTCTTTCACCTGATCATATTTCTCATTGGAAAGTTGAACGAATTCTTCAAATTTATAAAACTCATCACCAGGATATTGATCCCGAGTCTCTTCGTATAATTTTTCATTTTCTATTTTGTAGATTTCTACACAACCTTCACCGCCACATTTTCCATAGAAATGACCAAAAGCCATAAAATAAAACTGTCCGGCATTACAATATGAATCTTCCTTTTCACATGAAAGCCCAACTGCTGACATGATGACTGAAAAGAGAATTATGTATTTATAATTCATAAAAGTTTATATCGTTAAATGTTAGAATAATAAGCCAGTTCGCAATTCAATGCGTCTGTAACTTATATGATCTGTTACCAATGTGCCACCTGAGAAATCCCAGCCGTTCCAGGTAAAACTTCCATTTTGCAATTTGTATTCAAGTCCCAGATAGTAACTCACTTCTCCAGCTCCAAACCGAACACCTACTTCAGGACTAAAATGGAATCCTCCTTTGGCTGCGACCGTTCCACTGACATCATCTTTCAAAGCGAAACCCCAACCAATTTTTAATGCGTAGTAAGGAGATATTTTTTTAGGTAATAAAAAACCTCTGGCTTCAACATACACCGGAATAAACCTTCTGACGAAATCAAAATCGTGTGTTTCTACTCCGGTACCTACTCCAACACCCAGCAATCGGTTGAAGCGGTAACCCATCGCGTGATGTACTCCGGCTCCGCCTGAAAATGAGAGATTAAAAAATCCAGATGTGGTGTTATACCAACCTCGTTCACGGAAATTATAAATTTTAGGTGTCCTCACATATGTCGTCACAGAGTCCACCGGAATTCCCTCAAACTCCGGCGAAGTATTCTGTGTTACTTTCTTTATATCTGCTTTTGAAATCGCAATAGTAGCTCCTGTAGAAAGTTGAAAATCCATGCCTCTGTCCATATCCCACTGGATGATCCTGCCCATCAGAGTACTTCCATCCTTTAGATAGACTACATCAACCAGATTAGATGAATCCTGAACCTGGCCTACTGCTGAACCATTCACCAAGAAGAACAGAATACTTGCGAGGAGTGCGCTTTTCATACAGACTTTCGTTGCGATGGATAAATCTTAATTATTAATCGTAATGACACTGATCTGTTTGAGATCACTTCTGTCTGTTGCATCAAATTGATAAAGTCCATCTTCACCGACGACCATTACATGGTCACCCGGAGGCAATACAATCACATCGTACGCATAGAAGCCTGAGGCTTTATCCAGCAGATTCTGCGAAATGCGATTTAGATCAGATACATCAAATATCTTAAGACCGAATGCACCTTCACAGAGATACAATGTCTGATCAACAATAGATAGTCCATGAGGATTATCCATAGGATATGATTTGATAAGTTGGGGATCAGTCAGATCAGATACATCAAGTACATCAAGCTGATTGACAAAACCCAAACACTCAGTACCGTCGCGCAGCGTAACATAGGCAGTTGTGCCTGATACTGCTACCGGATCGCATGCAGTAGCATGTGAGAAAGTAGAAAGGTATTGAGGTGATTCAGGATTGGTAATGTCGTATATGATCAGACCATTGTTGGAACCGATAAACAAGGTACCTGCCATTGGAAATAAAGTTTCAATACCCCACTGCATTGGTATTTCACTCTTAAGCACAGGTAATGGTTGCGTAACATCGAATACTTTGATTTCTGCTCCATCTATAGTATAAAGATGTTCATCAGCTACTGTAAATCTTGCCATTGATCCTCCAGCGGCAACACTGGGTGTGATAGATGAAGAGTTCAAGCCTCCTCTAATCCCACTGAATGAATCGAAAGAACCTGATTCAGCCATTAGTATGTCGCCTTCAAACCAAATGCCACGACCCCAGTTGAGATCATCACAATTGATTGTAAGCTTGGTTGGTGTCTCTTTATATTCTACCAGATAGCCATTGGCTGCATCGAAAGAATAGAAACTCTGAAATACATCCTGCACGCGGTTTACTTCCACTGGAGTAGTTGGATCGGTGATATCGATCGCCACCAGGTCAAGGTAACTGTCTGCATAAAGGATATTGCCTTCAACAGCCATATCTAGATTACCTGGCAATTCGATAAATCCAACATTAACAGGTGCTTCCGGATTGCGATTGTCTATCACATGGATACCAAGATTGATTTCGTTGATCATGAGGTAGCCATTGTAATAGAATATTTTACCTGGTGCATTGAGGTCTTTGGAGTTGACAAAGGTGGCAGGGATGCGCATTTCTTCGATCCGTTTGAAAACCGGCTCATAAGCAATGTATTCTTCGGTGCGGGTGCATTTGTCTTGCTCGCAACCTGTCGTAGTCAGCATCCCGATCAGGATGAGTGCGATGAAAAGAGAATAAAGTGACTTCATAGTATTTGCATATTTGCCCCTATAGACCCCGGTCAACCCTGTTGAGGTTGGGTTTCAGCGAGCCGGATGGAAAGATTTATTTCTAAAATATTTAATGGATTATTATCTCATCTATAAACGTCCAGGCATGATGTCCTTCTCCCGGCCGGTCTGCCTGTATTTTCTGGAGGGGACGAACTGAAAGCCTCAATCCTCTGACTTTTACACCATTCAATTTTAATGCCTTTTCGATCTGTCCGGTGCTTAATCCGGAGAGGTCAAAGTTACCGATAATCTGATAGTTGACAAGGTCTTCTGAACCTTTAACTTGTACAGATTCAGGAGGATAGATCCATGATGCAGGACTTGAAAACAAACCCAGCGTGATGGAATTAATTTCTGTTGCCTCCGGAAATTCAATCGTAATGTTAGTTGTCTGACCGTCCCATGCACACCAATCCTGACCATTGAAGAATTCCTTGCCTCGCAGTCCATCTCCAAGCGTTCGGACACTTAACTTGCCAGGAT
>JALYSC010000105.1 GCA_030855005.1 Bacteroidota bacterium
GCAGTTGCTGATAATCCTGTTAGTGCTCCACCAAAACTTCCGATGGGCGTCCGGACAGCAGATACGATATAGACTTCTTTCATAAGATTTACTGATAAAGGACTGCAAAGCTATGCAATCACGCATGAATCCTGAACATTCCACCGTACTCATCCATCGTTGTGAAGGATTGAGGAAAATATCTATGTTTGCAATCCGTAAAGAAGGGGCTATAGCTCAGCTGGCTAGAGTGCTTGCATGGCATGCAAGAAGTCAGGGGTTCGAATCCCCTTAGCTCCACCCTTTTTTTCATCGATTTAGATAAGTCCCCATTTCTTTGAATTTCAGTCTCCATTGAAAGGAATAAACAATCTCCGCCGGGCGATTGTCTATTTATTAAATCCAAATACGATGGCAAGAATATCCATGAAGTCAATTACAGAACATATGCGGAAACTTGATTTCTGCATGATGGTAACTCAGACAACTCGACGGAACCTGACAAGCCGTCCAATGAGTAATAACCGGGATGTCACCTATAAAGGAATTTCATACTTCTTTACTGACGGTGATTCCCAAAAAGTAAAAGAGCTGACCAAAAATCCATATGTCATTTTAAATTTCGAAGGTCCAAAAGGCTTATTTATAAGTATTTCTGGTAATGTAAAATTGATTCGCAATAAAACTTCCTTTGAAGAGAATTGGGTCGATGAACTTGGTTTGTGGTTTAAAAAAGGAATCGATACTCCAGGGCTCACACTTATTCAGGTCAAAGCCAGCCACATCCGCTATTGGCAATACGAGAAGAATGGCGAGATTAAAATATAACCTCCGGCCTCGGATCTTTTAATTGTTGTTATTTTTGGCCGATGCCTCCATCGCGAATTAAGACAAGAACCATTGCTGAAGTTGAAGCATCTATTAAAGCTCACACCCTGCCTGAGACTGAGCATCAGGTCATAATCCATTGTATCTATAAGGCCGGGGGAGAAGGTATGTGGATCCGCATATGGCCTACAACATTTCTAATAGATAAGACTATAAATCATCGCAGCGAACTAGTACACGTGGAAAATATCCCGATGTTTCCGGATTGGTTACAGGTGGCCCCCAACGAAAAAATCCAGTTCTCACTTATTTTTACCGGGCTGCCGGCCTCCTGTCTTCACTTCGATCTTTTAGAGGAGATAGCTGAACCAGGAGCTTTTACGTTTCTTAATATTCCGCGGAATGAAACTGATGTATATACAGTCCGGTTTTCCTGATCACTTATTTTTCTACTTCAGATTCAACCAGATTCTTATTGAGGATTCGTAAGACTTTTATCATCGTACCTATTTTGTGCGCCAGGTTTTTATTCTTCAAAAAACTTTTCAAACAAGACGTTGTTTATATCATCCAATTGTTTGATATATAATTCATCTCACTTTAAAACCTTAAACGTATCATGGCCAGAATTTCAAAACAAATCAAGAAGACTGCTAACAAAGCCGCTGATGCTGCCGGCAAAGCTGTTTCAAAAACAGCGGACACTGTAAAAAAAGCAGCTCGTACTACCGGAAAAAATGTAAAAGAAGCAGCATCCGATACCATGGATAAAGCTAAGAACGTAGTGAAAGACACTGCATCTAAAGCAAAAGCTAAAGGAAGCGCAACACTGGAAAAAGCTAAAAGTGCGGCAAAAGACTCCGCATCCACAGTAAAAGCAAAGACTAGCTCTACTTTGGATAAAGCAGCAACTAAAGGGGCGAAGGCAGTTGACAAAGCTGTTACTCGTGGAGCAAAAGCCACCGATAAAACAGTTGCTAAAGGTGCAAAAGCAGTTGACAAAGCTGTAACACGTGATGCAAAAGCCACTGAAAAAGCTGCTGATAAAACAGTACGTTCTGCAAATAAAACCATTAACAAAGGAGCAAGAACCGCTAACCGCGCAATCAATAAAGGTGCTAAAGCTGTCAACAAAGGTGTCAGCAGAGCTGCCAGTGCCGTAAGGAGAGTAGGAAAATAGGAGATCCCGGATTAGTGGATCATGATTTGAAAGAAACCCGCAGATCTCACATGAGATGTGCGGGTTTCTTTTTTTGGCCTTGTTTGTTAGTGTTAAGATTATAATAATACTGGCATAATTTTAGTATGTATTAGAAAAAGCCATATTTTTGGCGGAGTTCATCTTGAACCAAATGCAACAGAGACTAAACATATACACTTCGCAATCATCCGCATACACAGCTCAGTGTATGGATTTGCGTTGTTGTTGTCCCTGTATGCCTTGTTGTTGTTGTCAGTAGACTGCACACCTCAACACTTCCCCTGTTTCCCTTTTAATTTATTTTAACCATCACTCGTTTTCCCGCCAACCGTAGGCCGCTTTCAATTAACAATTCCTTGTTTTTTTACCCAGCATACATATGGATCGTCTTCATCAACATGGCAAGGTTATTATGGCAGGCGCAGGACCCGGTGATCCCGATCTGATCACACTGAAATTGCAAAAATACTTACAGACATCAGATGTGATTCTGGTGGATAGATTGGTGAATCCGGAAATCATCCGGCGAAATGTTCGACCTGATACACTCATCATTCAATGCGGTAAACAGGGATTTAATGATAGTTCCTCCAGTCAGGCAGATATAAATCAACAAATGGTAACTCATGCAATAGCAGGTAGAACTGTGGTTCGATTGAAAGGTGGAGATGTAGCCTTCTTCAGCAATATGCTTGATGAATTATGTGAACTCCGAAAAAACAATATTCCATATGAGATCATCCCGGGAATCACAGCTGCCTCAGGCGCTTCTGCCTATACAAGTATTCCACTCACTGCAAGGGGATATGCGCAGGGTGTTCAATTTATCACCTTGAACCCAAATATTGACTTTACACTAAAACAATGGGATGCGATCGCCACAACCACAGATACACTTGTATTTTATATGTCAGCAAAAAATATTCTTCATCTGGGGGCCAAACTGTTGGACCATGGTAGCACTGAGGAAACAGCACTGGCGATTATCGAACAGGCAACCACGATCTATCAACAGGTACATATCAGTACCCTACGCGATGTCAAAAGAGATTTTGAAAGAAAAGAATTTAGTTCGCCTTCACTGGTGATCGTGGGCCGGGTGGTGGATCTGCACCATAAATTTTCATGGTTCAATCCGACACTGGATGGAAGTGTATTTCAAGAATTAAAAAACGAAATAAATACCAATTGATATGCTGGCCGAAGGAAAGTTAAAACAACTGACGCTATTGATCGATGAATTTTCGAAAGAGGAACTCATATGGATGAATGGGTATCTCGCAGGGATCGTAGCTAATAGTGCAAAGCAGGACTCAGGAGCTATGGATGGTCATGACCAAACGATATCAAGGGTCAAAAAAATCAACATTCTCTATGGCACAGAGACGGGAAATTCCAAGCGAGTAGCAATGTCCCTTGCCACTGAAGGTAAGAAGCATGGTGTACAGGTAAAAGTGAATTCACTTGATCAATATCGGCCTGAGGACCTAGTGAAGGAAGAATACCTGTTTCTGATTGTCAGTACGCATGGTGACGGAGAACCTCCGGCCTCAGCCAAATCTTTTTATACGTATATCCACCAATCTGAAACGCTTCTACCCAACTTAAAATTCAGTGTGTTGGCTTTGGGCGACTCATCTTACCCACAATTTTGCCAAACAGGAATTGATATAGATACACGATTGCAGACGCTCGGAGCCATACCCATAATTGAATTGCAGAAATGTGATGTTGATTTTGATGATGACGTTCAACATTGGATTCATCAGGTTGTAAGCTTGAAGCAAACATCGCTCAATAGTCCTGAAGAGAATAAATCAAGTCCAATAAATGGAACTCCAAAAAGTAAAAAGATATACCAGGGCACTATTAAAACCAATATTAACCTAAATGACCGGGGTTCTAATAAACAAACATACCATCTGGAGATTACGTCACCTGAGCCCATCACTTATGAACCAGGTGATGCCATGGGCATTATTCCTGCCAACAGAAAGGTCATGGTTGACCTGATACTTTCACTGACCGGAATCGATAAACAGCTTATTGTGGACACTCCAAAGTGTACAGGTACCGTAGAAGAATTACTAAGGAACCATCTGAATATTTGCCATCTCAATATTCCCACGATTCGCAAATATGCTTCTATCACCAATCACACTATACCGGATATTCGGATGGATCTAGTAGATCTGTTGCTAGAGTTTCCATTAGCAGACAAATCACTTTTTGGTGAGGTTGTCAATTTACTTGCCCCTATTGCTCCACGCTTATATTCGATCTCTTCATCACCTGCAGCACATGGTAATGCTGAAATTCATCTCACTGTAAGCAGACATTCGTTCCATGTGAATGAAGACCAACGATTTGGTTTGTGCAGTGACTTTTTAGGTGAATTGCCTCTAGGGACACCTTTAAGTTTTTACATCCATAAGAACAGAACCTTCAGACTACCTGCTACAGAAAAAGATATTATCATGATAGGCCCAGGCACCGGGATCGCACCCTTCCGTTCATTTCTATCAGAAAGAGATGCGATTGGAGCCTCAGGCAAAAACTGGCTTTTCTTTGGAGACCAGCATTTTACTACAGACTTCCTGTACCAGTCTGAACTTCAAAACTTCTCGCATACAGGAGTCCTTTCCAAACTCAGCCTGGCATTCTCACGCGATCAACCAGAGAAAAAATATGTACAGCATCGGATTCTCGAACAAGGGAATGATTTATTTGAATGGATTACCAGAGGCGCATCCATTTATGTCTGCGGTACTAAAGATCCCAATAGCATCGATATTGAAAATGCGCTATTGAAAGTATTCGAAGACCATGGAGATCTTACTACGGAAGAATCCAAAAAATTGCTCATCCAACTTGAGAATGAAAACAGATATGTAATAGATGTCTATTAAAATTCAGCTTTTATCATGACAAAACCACAAAAATTATCTCCTGTCGAACGCATCAAAACAGAAAGCAATGGTCTCCGTGGCACACTAAAGGAAAGTCTGCAGGATGAAATCACCGGCGCTCTGAGAGAAGATGATCAGTCATTGATCAAATTACATGGCATGTACCAGCAGGATGATCGTGATCGAAGGGAAGAACGTACCGCCAAAAAATTAGAGTGGTTGTACTCGTATATGGTGCGGTTAAGACTTCCCGGTGGATTTATGACATCAGAACAGTGGCAAGCATTGCATCATATCGCTGGAGAGCATTCCACTGGCACTATCAAGATCACTACACGTCAGACCATCCAGCTTCATGGCATAATTAAATCACATCTAAAACCTACATTAAAAGCTTTTGATTTACTGGGATTGGACTCCATTGCTGCTTGTGGTGATGTAAATCGAAACGTTATCTGCAGCGCACATCCTTCCCAGTCTAAAGCACACAAAGAGATATTTCAGTATGCCGAAAAAATAAGTCTTTTGGCCCTGCCAAAGACACGGGCGTATTATGAGATATGGCTCGATGAAGAGCAATTAATTGCCAGGACTGAAGACGATCCCTTATATCAGGACAGATACCTCCCGAGGAAATTTAAAATTGCGATAGCCATCCCTCCCAACAATGATGTAGATGTCTTCACAAATGATATTGGCTTAATCGCTATTGTGGAAAACAATCAATTCAAGGGATTCAATATAACTGTCGGTGGCGGACTGGGTACAACTCATGGAAATGAACAGACGTATCCGAGACTCGGCACACTAATCGGATTTTTGGACACTGAAGAAAAGATTCTGAAAGCGGTATATGAAATCATAACGATCCAACGGGATTATGGTGACCGGAGTGACAGAAAACTGGCAAGATTAAAATATACGCTGGATCGTATGGGCGTTGAGGTTTTTAAACAAGAATTAGAAAATCGATGCGGCTTCCCACTTGATGAAGAGAGGAAATTCGAATTTACAGACCGGAAAGATTTTTATGGATGGCAACAAAGTGCGGATGGTAAATGGCATTATACCCTCTTCGTAGAAAACGGCAGAATATTAGATGATGAGACCATAAAATTGAAATCAGGCCTCTTTGAAATCTCGAAAACCAATAAAGCAAATTTTAGATTTACAGGCAATCAAAATGTAATAATCAGTGACATTGAACCTGCAGCTAAAGCGACAATAGACAGCTTATTAAATCAATATCTGTTAACCCACCACACCGATGAAGCTGGTGCTGTGCGAAAAAATGCAATGGCATGCGTTGCTTTTAATACATGTCCATTAGCATTGGCTGAAGCTCAGCGGTATCTCCCTTCACTTATCACAAAAATGGAGCCTCTGTTAACTAAATACAACCTGGAAGAAGAAGAAATTTCTGTACGTATGACAGGGTGTCCAAATGGATGCGCTAGACCGTATGCTGCAGAGATCGGATTTGTTGGCACGGCATACGGAAAGTATAATCTCCACATTGGTGGCGACAGAATAGGTGAAAGGCTGAATACAAAATTTAAAGAAAGTCTGGATGAATTCCAAATCCTGGACACATTGGACGAACTCTTCTCCGTATATAAAACAGAGAAAAATGGCAATGAAACTTTCGGCGATTTTTCTCATCGCAAATGGATTTTCAAAAATTAAAATACGATGAGATCATATTCAGACATATTTACCGGGAAAATTGATGAGTTGCACGCAAATGGTAATTACCGTTACTTCCTCAATGTTCATAAAAATGCCCGGACTTTTCCTGAGTTCATTTACGAAAAAAATGGGGCCAAACGTCAGGCCATAAATTTTTGCAGCAATGATTATTTAGGCATGAGTGTCAATGCGGATGTTTTTCCAACGATTACTTCAACGATTGTAGAAAGTGGTTTAGGGAGTGGTGGTACGCGTAATATTTCAGGCACAACCAATCATCACCTGGCACTTGAGGGTACAATAAGCAAATGGCATAAAAAAGAGGCAGCCCTACTTTTTGGGAGTGCCTATCTCGCAAACTTAACTACACTTCAGACAATTGGTCGTCACATCCCGGACCTGGTATTTATTTCAGATGAACGTAATCATGCATCACTAATCGAAGGGATGAGGTCAGCCGGAAACAAAAAATTCATCTTCAGTCACAATGATCTTAACCACCTCAGCAGCATTCTTCAATCAATTCCTGTTGACCAACCGAAACTGATCGTATTTGAATCGATGTATAGCATGAATGGCACCATTTCACCTGTGAAGCAAATCCTTGAATTGGCTAAAAAATACAATGCACTCACCTACGTCGATGAAGTACATGCTATAGGATTATATGGTGTCACCGGCGCAGGTATCCTTGAACGGGAAGGCTTACAGGAAGAAGCGGACATCATTAATGGAACATTTGCTAAATCCTTAGGAGTGGTTGGCGGTTACATAGCAGCCTCTGACCAGATTGTGGATTTTATCCGGTCATATGGCAGTGGATTTATTTTCACAACCTCTCTACCCCCCTTCATTTGTGCAGCTGTCAATACAAATATTAATATCATTCAGAATAACAGGACACTTTCGGACCATGTGTTCCAGCTTGTGAAGTATTTGAGATGCCTGCTGGATGAAGCGAAAATCACGTACGCTCATAATCCTTCACACATCACACCCCTGATCATTTCAGATGCTAAAGAGTGTCGAAAAGTAGCAAACATACTTTTAGAAAAATATGGTGTATATGTACAGCCAGTGAATTACCCTACAGTTCCCGTGGGTGAAGAATGTTTGAGGATCATCCTGACTGCAAGACACACACAAAGTCATGTGCATCACTTGCTGAAGAGTTTAAAAGCCGTATTCCATGAAAAGAGTAAAAATTATCTGCCGAAGCAGCAGGCTCAGCTTATTGCAGGCTGAAATTGTAAGAAAAAAAATAGAAGTTGCTCTCCCTGGGATCTCCGTAGAAGTCATTGGACGCACGAGTCGTGGAGACCGCGAGTCATGTATCCCACTAACGTCGCTGGAGGGTTCGGATTTTTTTACGGAAGAGATTTTCGATGCCTTATATCAGGGCGAAGCAGATATAGCAGTGCACTCATTGAAAGATATGAGCGCCCAACACTATTTCAGTCACGATGCATTTGCAATTATGGATCGTGATGACCCGCGGGATATCGCCATATTTAATCCGGATATTCTATTGAAAATAAAATGCGGTGAACCGCTGATTATAGGGACCTGCTCACCTCGAAGAGAAAGTATGGCAACCACCTTCCTACGTCAAGCATTGCCTCAACTTTCAGAATCCATTGTTATCGAAACGCAGTCCATACGCGGTAGTGTAGAAAGTCGCCTCGAGCAATTACATCAGGGACGATATGATGGAACCATTCTGGCTACAGCAGGCCTTAATCGTTTGCTCCGAAGTGATGCAGGCACATACATCAAATATTTGCTGAAGGATAAACGAATTATGATCCTACCGCTAATTGAATGTACACCCGCACCTTGCCAGGGGGCGATCGTAGCTGAAGCATATCCAGGCAATACGGCGATGGTAGCATTGCTCATGAAAATAAATAATCACGAATTACATCAGGAGGTTAGCATTGAAAAAAGCGAAGCATTAAAATATGGAACAGGAAGTCTTCAACAATTTGGGGTGACAACATTCAAGACATC
>JALYSC010000506.1 GCA_030855005.1 Bacteroidota bacterium
CTGAACGTGTATATATGTCTTACGAAAACTTCCCCAAGGAAGTAGAAGCCGGTGAACGTATACTGCTGGATGATGGTAAATTAGTGCTCCAGGTTATATCAACAGACCGCGAACGCGAAGTAAGACTAAAGGTGATCCATGGAGGTATGCTCTCCTCGAAAAAGGGAGTCAATCTTCCGGATACCAAGTTGTCGATCCCCAGCATGACGCCAAAAGATCATGAGGATCTTCAGTTCATTCTCACACAACCTTCTGTCAATTGGATCGCCCTATCTTTCGTACGTAACGCAGAGGATGTAAAAGAATTAGCTGATCTGATCGAAGCAGCAGGTCATACAGCCAAAACCATTGCTAAAATTGAAAAGCCTGAAGCGATCCGCAATATTCGCAAGATCATCAAACAGGCTAATGGAATCATGATAGCCCGCGGTGATCTTGGTGTAGAGGTTGCGATGGAAAAACTTCCTACGCTTCAAAAAGAAATCATCAGACTGTCCATCAATAGATCCAGGCCGGTAATAGTCGCGACTCAATTGATGGATTCAATGATCAATAATCCAAGTCCGACCCGTGCTGAAATCACTGATGTGGCTAATGCAGTGTTGGATGGTGCAGACGCTGTCATGCTGAGTGCAGAAACTTCTGTTGGTAAACATCCGGCGCTGGTAGTGCATGCAATGAATAAAATTATCGCTGAAGCGGAAAAGCATTATTCACCTCAGATCCAGCATTCCGTTCCTTCCAACAAATCGAGGACCTATTGGTCTGATACAGTTTGTTATCATGCCGCTCGTATGGCGCAGGACGTCAGGGCCAAAGCGATCATCGGGATGACAACTTCAGGATTCACTGCTTTTAAGATTTCTTCTTACAGGCCACTGGATAGTAAGATTTTTGTTTTCTCCGAACAGATCCATATGCTAAATGCATTGAATCTGGTGTGGGGTGTGCAGACATTCTTCTACGATAAATTTTCTTCCACAGACGAGACAATTTATGATGTAGTCAATATTCTTCTTGAAGCCGGTAAGGTGAAGAAGGGGGATATCGTAATCAATACCGGAAGTATGCCCATGCATAAGAAATACAGAACCAATATGCTTAAGCTCACGTTAGTCGATTGATTTTAGCGGCTTTATACCTAAACAGGTATCTTTTCCGTTTCTAAACCCATACCCATATCGAGGATGAAAAGTGTGAGTTGTCATCATAGGTTAGCTTATTGGATTCTTCCTGTTGTCTTGTTAACAGGTTCTTTGCAAATATCTTTTTCTCAGAAGACACGTCCTACAATGGACCAAGTCAATATTGAAAAAAAGATCATCGAAGGGAAAAAATACGAACTGCTTGGCGATTGGGAAAAGGCGGAATCCGTTTTCAAATCTATTCTTGAAATTGATGTCCAAAACAGCGTAGCGAACTACGAATTGTCACGCACCATGGCCGGTGCCGGTAAATTATCAGATGCACTTACTTATATCCGAAAAGCCATTCGTCTCGAGCCTGACAATGAATGGTACCTCCTGATGGAAGCTGATATTCATGAAAGAAACAATGATTTGTTTTCTGCAATGAATATTTATGATCAACTTATAACACTTCGACCAGACCGCACTCATTATTATGAAATGCTAATCAGCTTCAGTAAGAAGACGGGTGAAAAAGAAAGATTGCTGAGTACACTTGATAAGTATGAAAAAATAATCGGTATAAATGAATCCATTACGCGCAATCGTTTTGAAACACTGGATGAATTGGGCAGGACGGAAGAAGCTCTTGCAGCGATAAATCGCCTGACAGAAATCTATCCTCACAATCTGGATTATAAATATCTCGCAGCTTCATATTGCAGAACGAAAGGAATGGATGAAGAGGCAATGCAGTATTATCGTCAGATCATTGCCATCAATCCGGCTGATTCACGTGCTCGCCTTGCATTGGCTGGAGCTGAAAAAGAAGATGGAAATAAATCAGGTTATCTGCAATCCATTGCTCCAATTATCACTAACACGTCGTTAAGTATCGATGTCAAAATGCAGGAGCTCATTCCTTATGTGCTCGAGTATTCAGAAAAAAAAGATCCGGCATTAGGAAATGCGTTGCAGGATATTGCCAGGCAACTTGTCACTGCTCATCCGAAGGAAGCCAAGGCATACGCTATGCAGGGAGATGTACTTTCTATCATGGGGAAAAATGAACAGGCAGCAGGGAGTTATAGAATGTCCACTCAATTAAATGGTAATGTGTATGCTGTATGGGAGCAACTGATCAACCTGCTGATCACTACTTATGCATTTGATGAAGTGATAACAGAAGCCAACAGAGCTATTGATGTATTTCCCAATCAGGCGTATTTATACTATGCCGCAGGATTTGGTGCATTTAAGAAAAAACGATTTGATGAATCCCTCGATATGCTCAACCAAGCAATGGTTATGACGGGTAAAAACATTAGTCAGAAGATCAGTGTTTATAACGTTCTTGGCATGGTCTACGATGAATTGGGTGAGCCGGATAAATCGATTGAAGCCTTCGAAACCGCTTTAAGTCTTAATCCACACAGCGCTGAAACCCTAAGTCAATAT
>JALYSC010000106.1 GCA_030855005.1 Bacteroidota bacterium
TGTGACGAATGATGCAATTATTGAGATTATTTTTGATAATAACACAGGCGAGGTTTTGAGAAGCCAGGGAGCAGGAGCACTTCAAATTTATATGTCCCGAACTGGTGTATTAACCATGTATGGAGACTATAGTATCAGTAAAGGAGATTACTTGTTTACCAATTTCAAGGTCATCAAAAAACCATTTGAACTTCTTCCGGCGGAGCTTGGACAGCAGGGTAGTCAGATCCATTGGGATGGTGATCCATACAATGCGGATATGTATATCCGTGCAAGGTATAAAGGTCTGACGGCTCCGGTGTATCCTTTAATCCAGGACATCCTTCCAAAAAATGCAAGTTTGATTAATGAGGCACGTGAACGCACAGAGGTTGATCTAACGATGATCCTCTCGGGTAATCTGACACAACCTAATATTGATTTCGATATCAGCTTTCCTAATCTTTCAGGTGAGATATCCGGATATGCCAACAATAAGATCAATTCGTTGAAGGCCAATCAACGTGCCATTCTCGAACAGGTTGTCGGCTTATTGCTTGCAAAATCATTTTTGCCTTCATCCATCGGGTTGACTGCCGGACTGGTGGCTACAAAAGGGATCAATAACACTTTGAGTGAATTTATTTCTTCCACTTTATCAAGTTATCTATCAGGTTTATTAGCTGATATCATTCCCGAAGGGCAAGTCATATCAGGTGTCGGACTCGAAGTCGGTGTATCGTTACCGCTTACGCAGGGTGGTATTGTAGATCAGAGTGGCGACCTTGAAGATCCTAATACCACTGAATTTGGTATTAATCTGCCAATTGAATTCTTTAACGATAGGTTGACCGTAACAGTTGGTGGTAACTATGTCTCAGGGGCTACATTCCTTCAGGAGAGCCAGTATTTTGCAGGAGATGTTGTAGTGGAATACAATTTGTCTGCTGATGGCAGCCTGAAACTGAGGATGTACAATCGCAACGACCAGACTATCCAGGGTCGTAAAAACAAGGTTGGGGTCGGCGTCGCTTTCCGCAAAGAGTATGACAGTTTCCGCGAAATATTTGGGAAGAAAAAGAAGAAACCTGCTGAACCTCCTGTGGAAGAAGCGGAAGGAGGTTGACCTGACTGATTATATTTGCAGTCCAATTTTTAATATTCATAACATTTTACAGTAACAGATCATGTTTCAAAGCTTAACCGATAATCTCGAAGGTGCGTTAAAGACCCTCAAGGGTGATGGTAAATTAACCGAACTCAACATTGCGGAAGCCATCAAGGAGATCCGCCGTAGTCTGGTAGCTGCCGACGTCAATTATAAAATTGCCAAAGAATTCACCGACAAGGTGAAGGACCAGGCGATGGGATCCAGGAATATTTTCACAGCTGTCAAGCCTGGAGAATTGATGGTCAAGATTGTACAGGACGAGATGATCGACCTGATGGGTGGTCAGGCGGCGGGCATTAATATAAAAGGCAATCCGGGTGTTATCCTGATCGCCGGATTACAGGGTAGTGGTAAAACTACTTTTTCTGCCAAGCTGGCAAATTTTTTAAAAACCAAACGTAAAAACAAACCTCTGCTCGTTGCCTGCGACGTGTATCGTCCTGCGGCGATGGACCAATTGACCGTATTAGGAGAATCGATTGGAGTGCCGGTCTACAAAGAACCCGAATCAAAAGACCCTGTTTCAATTGCATTGAAAGCTATTCAGCATGCAAAGAGTCATGGTTTCGATGTAGTTATCATTGACACTGCAGGCCGTACCGCGATCGATGAGGTGATGATGAAAGAAATTCGCGAAGTCAAAGAAGCAGTACAGCCAAATGAAACACTATTCGTTGTCGACTCGATGACTGGTCAGGATGCTGTGAATACAGCACAGGCTTTCAATGAGGTCATTAACTATGATGGTGTTGTCTTAACCAAATTAGATGGTGACACACGCGGCGGAGCAGCACTCTCCATCAAGTATACGGTCGGCAAGCCGATCAAATTTGTCAGTACCGGGGAGAAGATGGATACGATCGATATGTTCTATCCGGACCGTATGGCACAGCGTATCCTGGGAATGGGTGATATCGTCACTTTCGTTGAAAAAGCACAGGAACAATTTGATGAGAAGGAAGCCAAGCGGATTGAAAAGAAGATTAAGAAAAATACTTTTGACTTCAATGACTTTCTTGGACAGATGTCCCAGATCCGTAAGATGGGTGATCTTAAATCGCTAATGGGTATGATCCCGGGTGTTGGCAAAGCAATGAAGGACATCGAGATTGATGACAAGGCTTTTGTCAAAATTGAGTCGATCATTCAGTCTATGACACCGGACGAAAGAGCAAATCCTGATTCCCTTACTATGAATCGCAAGACTCGGATTTCGAAAGGCTGTGGCCGGGATCTGCATGAGGTGAATATGTTCATCAAACAATTTGATCAGATGCGTAAGATGATGCACACACTCAGCAAGGGTGATAATATGCAGCGGATGATGAGCCAGTTCAAAGGAAAGTAATTTCGATTTCGGATTTCGGATTTCAGATTAGTAAGACTCGATAGCAAAGACTCAAAGCTTTCTACTTAATTGTCATCTCAGAATATTCACTGAATACCTCATGCAGAGTACGCAGAGAAAAATTTACTATTCACGACTGATGACCGATGACTGATTACCCACGATTGACGAATCACGTCTCACGAATGTAGATTTCATCATCTCCATCCCGATATAATTAAGAAGTAGTAATGCGAGCCCATAGAATGTATCCTCTATTGGAATGGTCCACATCCGTATGCCAAGATTCTCTGCATCATTATACCACACAACTTCTCCGGGAATCCAGGAACCTGTGAGGATTCCATTAACAATAAAAAACGGTATTAGGATCATCCCGAACATCTGGTAAAACAAATCAATCTTTTCTTTGAGGTAGAATTTTGCAATCAACAATGAGATAGCTGCCGCAAAAAAAGCTGTTGTTGTATACCATTTAGAAAGAAAAATAAAACCAAGCAGGAAGCACGCGCCGATAAGAAAATAAGTAATTCCATCCCGCGCGTGATCATCAATTCCAAAATCGTCAAATACTTTTTTTAGTGCATGAAGTGTGAATAAACTGGAGTAGGGAATGCAGATGAAAAATAGTATCTCTTCGATAGGAAGTCCAAACAATCTAATTCCGGTGACATAATCAGGATTAAATCCCCATACCCCCATAGCTGTGAATTGACTATCCCACACAATAAATATAGCAGCAACAACAATGTTAGCAGGAAAAAACCATTTCCACTCTTTATGAAACTGAAGCTTGCTATGAAAACTAAACAGGAAAGGAATAATGACAGCACAAAAATCAATCAGGAGATATAGATACATACTAGGTTTTTTTCCTTGCCTCCATAAAGTAACGGAAAGGAACTAACAACATCCCAAAACATTCCCCATTAAACCGGGTAAGATGCTTGTGGTGCATTTTATGTGCTTTACGGATCGCCCGTAAATATACATTATTAGAGCGCCTGAAGATTTTGATCCGCTGATGGATAAATATATCATGGACAAAAAAATACGCCAGGCCATACAAAGCAATACCCAGTGCAATATGCAGTGCCCAGGAATAGTCCTTAAAATGCCACAAAGCAAATAGCAGGATCGAAGGAAAAGCAAATACCAGGAAGAAGGAATCATTATGCTCTATAATGGCGTGATCTGCTTTGTGCACATGATGATCTTCATGCAATCCCCACAGCAGCCCATGCATTACGTATTTATGTGTAAACCACGCAACTCCTTCCATCCCAAGAAATGTAATGAAGACAATTAAAACACCCATTTCATTCATTATTTAGTAAGCTGGTGACAATCTGCGTCACCATGCTTTTTCATTAACTGAAAATTTATAGATCATATAAGAGGTGGCGATGATAATCAGTTTACGGATATCAGGTACACGAATTCTTCCAGCTTTCATTTCTTCCGGTGTCACACGCTCTAAACGACATAATAGCTTGTGGTAATATCGATAAGCTGTAAGAACACCAAGCCTCGCACAATTGGGTAACTCTCGAATTCCCTTTCTGGCCTCCTGAAAATCCCGCTTCACATCTTCAATAATAAGCGCTTTATCTTTTCCTGTCATCCGGTGCGGAGTAATCCCCGGAAAGTAACTTCGGCTAAGATCAGCGTAGTCGTTTTTTAGGTCCCTGAGAAAATTCACCTTTTGAAATGCAGATCCAAGACTCATAGCTGAAGGTCTCAGTTTTTGATACTCAGACTCATCTCCATGGACAAAAACCTTGAGACACATCAAGCCCACTACATCAGCCGACCCATATATGTAATCTTTATATTCCTGGTCATTATAAAGTTGCTTAGTCAGATCAAGCCGCATGCTGGCCATGAAGTCCATGATCAATTGCCGATCGATGTTGTACTTATTTACTGTATGCTGGAAACTATGCAATACAGGATTAACGCTAATGCCGCATTCAAGTGCATGATACATGTCTTCTTCAAAACGATCCAGCAAATAAACTTTGGGGTAGTCATGAAAAGTATCCACAATCTCATCGGCAAGACGTACAAATCCATAGATATTATAGATGTCCTGCCGGATTGATATATCCAGTAACCGTATCGCGAGTGAAAAGGACGTAGAGTACCGCTCAGTAATTTTCCGGCTCACTTCACCCGACACTATATTAAAAAGATCAAGTTGCCCACTCATAGCGTTTGTTCTTTTTAAGGATTTCTGTAGCCACAATTTTGCCTGACATAATCGCAGGAGGAACCCCGCCGCCTGGAACTGTCAATTGTCCAGTATAGTATAAGTTTTTTATTTTTTTATTTTGAATAGAAGGCCTGAAATAACCAGTTTGAAAAAGGGTATTAGCCATTCCATATGCATTTCCCTTATAGGCATTATAATCCTGCTCAAAGTCATTGATACAATAGGAATGTTTGACAATTATATGTTTTTCAATTTCATTGCCAGTGATGGATTCCATACGACGGATTATTTTTTCAAAATACATCTGACGTATTTCTGCAGTATCCGCTATTCCGGGAGCAATTGGAACAAGTATAGTCATGCATTCCTGCCCAACAGGTGCAACAACCGGGTCGGTAATCGAAGCAATATTCACATAGAATAGGGGATCCTCCGGCCAGGATGGTATATCGTATATCGATTGCGCATGTACATCAAAAGAAGTGTCAAAAAACAAAGTATGATGATGTACATTTTTTAGTTTTTTATTGAGCCCAATATAAAAGAGCAGGGTAGAGGGTGCAAAAGTTCTTTTGTCCCAATAGGATTCAGAATAATTTCTGTCTTTCCCTTCCAGTAACGATTCAGTGTGATGATAGTCTGCCCCGCTCACAAATATATCTGCTGCAAAATTGCCAATAGATGTAGTTACTTCATTAATGCGTTTGGCATCCTGGTTAAAACCAAGTACCTCACAATCTGTGATCAGTTTTACTCCAAGTTCTTTAGAAAGAGACACCATTCCGTTTACCACTGAATACATACCGCCATCTGGATACCATGTGCCAAGCACCAGATCAGCATAATTCATAAAATTGTAAAAAGCGGGCGTATTACCTGGTTTAGCTCCCAGAAATAAAACCGGAAACTCCAGGAGTGATATTAGATATGGGTGTTTAAATTTACTCCTCACCTTTTGCCTAAGTGTCTGAATAAAGAGCGGTAGATGGGCAATCGTTTTTGAGGATATAAATTCAAATGGGGAGTGTCCGGGCTTAAAAGCCATCTGTGTAACAGCAAGAGAGTAAGTCATCTCAGCTTCCGCAAGGAATTGCTGTAAAAGAATGCTGCTTCCCGGTTGGTATTTTTCAAAAAGCGCATCTAATCCTTCTTTCGAAGCTGGAATAGGCTCATACTCATCTTTGCTAAAATAAACTCCATAGGATGGATCTAGCCTGCGCAACTGATAATAATCAGAGGGTTGTTGATTAAAATCAGCAAAAAAGTTTTCAAAAATATCCGGCATCCAGTACCATGTAGGACCCATGTCGAAAATGAAATCACCACTGCGTAACTGGCGTGCACGACCTCCAGGATGAGAATTTTTCTCCAGCATGGTTACATCATATCCTCCACGAGCAAGGTAACAAGCCGCAGAAAGCGATGAAAATCCGGATCCAATGATGATAGCACGAGGCTGCATGAAATGATATTGTCTAACAAATATACTAAAAAGTTAGACAACAATCAAATTTTAATTTTGACCAGTATTTCACCTAAAGTGGGAAAAAGATGCAGATTGGTCCACGAAGAATGCTTTCTATACCCTCTGACCCGGGAACCTACAGCCCATAATTGATCGCTTTTGAGCATCACATGAGAACGCAGGTCTTTAAAGAAGTCTGCTAATTCCTCTTCAGCAGGTGCAAAAGTCAGGTAGGTAATAAATACTCTGGAAGGCTGTTCAGTGACACCCTGCAGGGAAGGAATATCTACCTGCGGACCGAGATAAATAGAATTATGTCCATGAAGACGAAGCACATAATGAATAAACATAAGTCCTATTTCATGTAATTCATTCAGCGGTAGAAAGAGAATATATTGTGATTTTCTATTGGCGGTAGGAGCAGGCAGATTTTCAATTTGAAAAAACAGCTTTTGACGAATTAGGTTGGAGATGTAATGTTCATGGGCTACTGTGATACTATTTGTTTGCCACAGAGAGCCAATTTCCTCCAGGAATGGAATTAATATTTCGAGGAAGAGGTCATAGAACGACAGCCTGTTGACCAGCTTATTATAAGTGGCTTCAAATTGGGCGGTATCAAAATGCAGCATGGCCACTTTGAGATCATTGATCGCGGGCTGATAGTCCTTGTTTTTTGAAAGCGAAGCATGCACTGCAATCGTCAATTGCTGTTCTGAGAGAATGGCAAGATCGGAAATCTTGTGTCCTTCTTTCAATAAAACCGAAATGTTGAGCAGTTTCTTCAGGTCATCATTGTCGTACCTCCTGATATTTCCATCCGTTCGGCCCGGATTAAATAATTGATACCGGCGCTCCCAGATCCGGATAGAATGAGGACTGACTCCTGTCAATTGAGCCAGGTCAGAAATAGAAAAGGAGGTCTTGATTCCGTCTAACATTATACAAATGTACTTAGACAAATATAAACTGCAACTATTATTCCTCTTTCCCCAAAGCTGAGATTAGGTCTTCCAATAAATAGTCAGGCTCTTCGAGGCCAACATAGAAACGAACAAAATTCCAGGGAATATGCGGATCGGTTCGTCCGGGCAGATCATACAAGGCGGCAATTGGCAGCATCAATGCTTCATGTCCTCCCCAGGAAACAGCAATCTTCCAACGTTGTACTTTTTTGATGATTTCCAGCAATGATGCAATGTCAGGCAAATCAAACTCAATAGTGAACAAACCCCCACATCCTGTCATTTGGCGTCGCGCAAGTTCATATTGGGGAAAAGCTTCATCAAATGGATAGATGATACGTTTGATTTTTGAGTGACCTTTCAGTTTATTAATAATCTCACGGGTGGTGTTTTGAATTTTTTCCATCCGGATTGGAAGCGTACGAAGACCACGGATTACAAGCGATGCATCGTGCGGAGAAATGATTCCACCAAGTGTCATATACTCATCTACAAATATTTTATTAATGATGGAATTGCTGCTGCATATTATTCCTGCAACGACATCACTGTGTCCATTAATATACTTTGTCACAGAATGAATGACCATATCAACACCCATTTTAGCAGGTTGCTGAAAAATTGGGCTGCAACAACTATTGTCTATTGCAGTTAATAGGCCGTGCTTTTTAGCAATTGCTACACACGCCGGTATATCCTGCAGTTCATAAGTGAATGTATTTGGACTCTCCAGGAACAAAAGTTTTGTAGTCGGCTGTACAAGTTTTTCCATAGTCTCTAAGTCGCTCCCATCAACGAAATCATGCCGCACTCCAAACCTTGCAAGATATCGTGTCAGCAAAGCAGATGTCCAGCTATATGGATGTCTTACACAGATCACATGATCACCCTGACTTACTGAACTCATGATGGCTGCAGCTATTGCACTGCTTCCACTTGCAAAGACCAATGCATCATCCGTTCCTTCCAGCGCTGCCATTTTTTTGCGGAGGATTTCAACAGTAGGATTATTTCCCCGGGTATAAATGTGCGATTCAAGTTCATGCTGAACTGCGTATCTAAAATCATCAATATCCGGAAAGACAAAGTTGCTGGTCTGCATGACCGGGGGAGACATCGCATTGAAATATTTCTCCCGGTCTTCACCGAGGTCATTGATAATGTAACTTATGTGGTCGTCCATGGAGTTGAGATAAAGGTTTTATTGATTTGATTGATGTCACTACATCCTGAAAGTGCCATCGTGAGTTCAAGTTCGGCTATGAGGTTAGTAAGATATTCTTCAACACCAGCTGTACCATTGATTGCAAGGCCATACGCAATCGGTCTCCCAATTAAGACACCGGTTGCTCCCATCGCTAGACATTTGAAAATATCACTGCCGCTGCGAATGCCACTATCCATCCACACTTCGATAGCTCCATTGACTGCAGGAATTATTGATGACAGTGCTTCCAAGGAAGAAAC
>JALYSC010000107.1 GCA_030855005.1 Bacteroidota bacterium
CGTCCCTGGCTGTTGCCGCTACAGACAATCCATCCATCGTGTCTCCGGTAAATGAAAATAATAACATTGTCTTCTTACCACTGAATGATATTGCTGCTGTCGAAAAAGAAATCGATGAACACACGTGTGCAGTAATTGTGGAAGGTATACAAGGAGTGAGCGGGATACAAATACCGGATCCGGGTTTCTTACAAAAAATAGCATCACTTTGCAGAAATAAAGGGGCTTTATTGATCCTTGATGAAATCCAATCTGGTTATGGAAGAACCGGAAAATTCTTTGCCCATCAATATGCCGGCATCATACCGGACATGATCACAGTAGCCAAAGGTATGGGCAATGGTTTTCCGGTAGGTGGTGTGCTGATCAGTCCGACCATAGAAGCGAAGAAAGAAATGCTGGGTACCACTTTTGGTGGCAGTTATCTTGCATGTACAGCTGCGATCGCGGTATTGGAAGTGATTGAAAAAGAAAACCTCATGGACAATGCCCTGATCATGGGAGCCTATCTTCGGGAGAAACTAAATGGTTTACCGCACATCAAAGAAATTCGCGGCCAGGGTCTGATGATCGGCATTGAACTCTATGAAACCTGCGCCCCCATCAGGCAGGAAATGTTGTATCGGCATTTCATGTTTACCGGATCGGCATCCAATAAAAATACCATTCGTATACTTCCGTCACTGGCTATTACCAAAATAGAGATCGATGCATTTATCGATGCGTTTCAGGCCGCACTAACCCAAAAAGAATTAGCATGAAATATTTTACCTCTGTATCGGATGTCGCTGATGTGAAGGGCCTCATCCGTGAAGCTTTGATACTGAAAAGTGATGCACATGCTTTTTCAGAACTGGGAAAACATAAAACCCTTGGAATGTTATTCTTCAATTCCAGTCTGCGTACACGGTTGAGTACACAAAAAGCAGCTTTGAATCTGGGGATGGATATTATGGTCATGAACATTGGCAGCGAAGGATGGGCTCTTGAATTTGAAGACGGTGCCGTCATGAATGGTAACACGGTAGAGCATATCAAGGATGCTGCTGCTGTGATTGGAACATATTGCGATGTGATTGCTGTCCGAAATTTCCCAACCCTGGTAGACAAAGAAACAGATTATGCTGAGCAGGTCCTGCGTCAGTTTATAAAATACTGCAAGGTGCCATTGATCAGTATGGAATCGGCAACACTGCATCCATTACAAAGCCTGGCGGATATGATGACCATTGCAGAACACAAAAAAACAGATCGCCCGAAAATTGTTTTGACATGGGCGCCACATGTAAAGGCTCTTCCACAGGTGGTAGCGAATTCATTCGCGGAATGGACTTTGGCAAGCGGCTATGACCTCACCATCACCCATCCAAAGGGCTATGAACTATGTGAGGATTTTACACGGGGAGCTTCGATTGAATATGATCAGCAGAAGGCCCTAACAGATGCGGATTTTGTGTACGTCAAAAACTGGTCAGCCTATCAGGATTATGGTAAAATTATACCCGTTGATACACCGTGGCTCCTGGATAATGAAAAAATGAGCGTGACGAACAACGCATCCATCATGCATTGCCTGCCTGTAAGAAGAAATGTGGAGCTGAGTGATGAATTGCTGGATGGACCCAATTCACTTGTGATGCACCAGGCAGAGAACAGAGTATATGCTGCACAGTCTGTATTGAAAAATATCCTGGAAAAAAATTTCTGATCACATGGAGAAGTTACACATTGTAAAAATCGGAGGAAATATCATTGATGATCCATCTTCCTTAGAGAGTTTTTTGAAGACTTTTTCCGCAATCCATGGATATAAAATACTGGTACATGGTGGTGGCAAATTAGCTACAGACCTTGCCCTTACATTAGGGATTCCTCAAACCCTGGTGGATGGCAGACGAATTACAGATGCCGAAACTTTGAAAGTGGCAGTAATGGTATATGCGGGCCTGGTAAATAAAAACATTGTGGCCACTCTTCAGGCATATTCATGCAATGCGTTTGGTTTCTGTGGTGCCGATGGTAATTTGTTGACCGCCACGAAACGTGAACATGCGCAGGTAGATTACGGATGGGTAGGTGACATCATTCCTGACCATGTGAATACTAAAATGCTGAACCACTTACTGAACGCTGATATGGTGCCGGTCATAGCACCCATAACACATGATGGGAAAGGACATTTGCTGAACACCAATGCGGATACCATGACATCTGCTATCGCATCTGCCATGGCGCTGCATTACACAGTACGATTGACCTACTGTTTTGAAAAGAATGGAGTGCTTCGTGATGTGGACCATGAAGATTCTATAATTCCTGTTTTGAAAAAGGAAGAATATCTGAAATTGAAAAATGAAGGAATTATTTCGAAAGGTATGATCCCCAAACTGGACAATGCATTTAATGCCCTTGACGCTGGCATTGAAAAGGTAAATATTTGTCATGCAAAGAATCTGCAGGTGAATGGTTCAAATGGAATAGGCACTTACCTGATCAACTCATGAAAACATTTCAGGAAGAAGCCATTGCCTTGCTGCAAAAACTGATCAGCCTTGAATCTTTTAGTAAGACAGAAGACAGAACGGCCGATGCAATTGAGGCTTTTTTGAAAGAGAAAGGCATTGCTACACAGCGGTATCTCAATAATGTCTGGGCGAGCAACAAATATTTTGATGAAGCAAAGCAAACGTTACTTCTTAATTCGCACCATGATACTGTAAAGCCCAATAGCCAATATACACGCGACCCGTTTGCTCCTGTTATTGAAAATGGAAAAATCTTTGGCCTTGGCAGCAATGATGCGGGTGGGCCACTGGTATCCTTGCTTGCGTGCTTCCTTCATTTTTATGACAGATCCGATCTCAACTTCAATCTGATCTATGCAGCAACAGCAGAAGAGGAAATCTCCGGAAAAAACGGCGTGGAGGCTATCCTACCCAAACTGAGCACGATCCATTGCGGTATCGTAGGCGAGCCTACAAAAATGGAGATTGCCATTGCCGAAAAAGGTTTACTAGTCATCGATTGTGTGGCTCATGGCATAGCAGGTCATGCAGCGAGAGATGAGGGCGAGAATGCAATCTACCTGGCGATGAAAGATATGGAATGGTTCAGGACGTTTGCTTTCCCGAAGGTATCAGAAACATTAGGTCCGGTGAAAATGACTGTGAGTATGATCAGCGCGGGCATCCAGCACAACATTGTGCCCGGGACTTGCGCTTTCACTGTAGACATCCGCACGACGGATGAATATTCAAATGCAGAAGCCTTGCATATTATTGAACAAAATGTGACCTGTTCAGTTGTAGCTCGTTCGCTGCGCTTAAATGCATCATCTATTCCTGAAGACGATCCGCTTGTGATAGCTGGTATAACGCTGGGAATAAAATTGTACGGTTCGCCAACAACTTCTGACCAGGCTGTGATGCATTTTCCTACGATTAAGATGGGGCCGGGAGACTCCGCACGCTCCCATACCGCCGATGAATTTATCTACCTATCCGAAATAGAAGATGGTATTCATACCTACATCAACTTATTGAATAAATTCAACACTCTATGATCAAGCTCTGGCAGAAAGACAGCAACAGCATGCATGCTGATATCCAAAGCACAATCGAATCATTTACTGTTGGTAGTGATAAAAAATGGGACATATACCTGGCGGCGTGCGACGTACAAGGTTCCCTAGTTCATGCCATCATGCTCGAATCCATCGGTGTATTGACTAAGGAAGAACTGGTTCAACTGAAAGAAGGACTACATGATATTTCGACATCCATCTTGTCAGGTACTTTTATAATTGAAGATGGCATAGAAGATGTGCATTCGCAGATCGAAATATTACTGACACGACACAAAGGCGAAGTGGGTAAAAAAATTCACAGTGGAAGATCGCGAAATGACCAGGCGCTGCTGGACATCAAGCTTTTTATACGGCAGGAAATAAAAGAAATCTCCGAAAAAGTACAGGTGTTGTTTAAAACTCTTATCGGCTTAAGTGACCGATATAAAGATGTATTGATGCCCGGATATACACACATGCAGATTGCCATGCCTTCTTCATTTGGTTTATGGTTTGGTGCCTATGCTGAAAGTTTGAGCGATGACCTTGAGTTGGTCATTGCAGCCTATAAGGTAGCTAATAAAAATCCCCTTGGATCCGGAGCGGGCTATGGCTCCTCATTTCCACTCAACAGGCAAATGACTACTGATTTGCTTCAATTTGAAAGCATGAATTACAATGTAGTGTATGCGCAAATGACCAGGGGAAAGGTGGAAAAAATCACAGCTGTTGCGCTGGCCGGTATTGCCGCCACCCTTTCTCGTTTTTCGATGGATGTGTGTCTATACATGAATCAAAACTTTGGGTTCATTTCGTTTCCGGATGAATTCACAACTGGAAGCAGTATAATGCCACACAAGAAAAATCCGGATGTATTCGAATTGGTCAGGGGGAAATGTAACAGGATACAGGCTTTGCCCAATGAGTTGGCATTGCTCACCAACAATCTGCCATCAGGGTATCACCGCGATATGCAATTGACCAAGGAGTGTTTATTTCCTGCAATCATTGAATTAAAAAACTGCCTGGAAATATTGGTCGTAATGCTGGACAACATCAGGGTGAATTCCGACATTCTTTCTGATGAAAAATACCAGAACCTATTTACGGTTGAGGCTGTCAACAGGCTTGTTGCATCAGGCATTCCTTTTAGAGATGCATACAAACAGATCGGCCTGCAGGTCGAAAATGGTACATTTCATACAGCCAGTACGGTTTCACATGTACACGAAGGAAGCATCGGCAATTTATGTAATGATAAAATCGAGGCAGAATTCTACAGTAAAATGGAGCAACTGCATTAGTCCTCCTCCGGAATCAGATAAGCGGTTTCATCCTTTACCACGCTCATCACAATATTACTGTGATATACACCGATATTCGGGATATTGGCCAGTTTGTTAACTATGAAATCATTGTATGATTCAATGTCCTGTGTTGCGATCTTCAGCATGTAATCATATACGCCTGACAGGCTGATCACTTCCATGATTTCGGGTATTTTACTTACCGTCTTTTCAAAATCCACCAAATATTTTTTCGACTGCGCTTTGAGCGTAATGTTGCAGTACACAAAAAGTTTAATGCCGATCTTTTTGGGATCTACAATGGTTACACTTCGCTTGATCACACCTGATTCTTCCAAATGGCGGATCCTTTCGTACGTTGGCGTATACGATAAAGAAACTTTTTTTGCAATTTCTTTGACCGGAACAAAACAATCCTGCTGAAGAATATTTAAAATCCTGGCATCTATCTTATCCATGCAGATCCTTTTTTGTAAAAATACAAAATAAGGATTACACTGATGATTTCTAACAGTGAATACAGATTCAGCAAATATGATCCTGAACTATTGCACCTAATATCTGCTATCTTTTATCTGTTATCTTTTTTACCCTGATTGCGCAGAGTTATTTAAAAATGAATTTTCACAGATTTGATTTACCATTCAAATATTTCTGCGATCGTTGAGCGGAGCCGAAACGTCCACATGAGTGGGTGTGCCTTTCAACGCTGATTGCGCAGATATTATTTAAAAATTAATTTTCGCAGATTTGATTTTTAGTGCTTAAAACCTGCCCGGTAATTTAGCCACTGATGATTGCTAACAGTGAATACAGAATCAGCAAATATGATCCTGAAATATTGCACCTTTTATCTTTTATGGTATGACTCTGATGTTATCAAACTTTAGCGAAAATACCAATATCTACGCTTAGATCCTGTTTTCACGCAGGATACGTCAAATTTACGATCATACATTGTCAATGCTTAAAAACAACGCAGTTGAGTAACAAATGCATAGGTATTGCGCTTGTTCTACCAACTTTCCCCACTTAGCTTCAATTGTCTTCCAAATACTTCCCTAATTATTCTCATAAGAATAGAAAGTCTTATATCAATGGCATCGTTTTCAATACGGGAAATTTAAGTCTTGGTTGTACTACAATAGGTCATTCAAAAAATTGAATTTTAGGTTAGTCTGTTTTAACCCGTAATTAATACTTTCGGATTTTGTAAGTCGTTTCTAAGTTTTAAGCGCAGCTGCCAATCTTTTTAGCTTATCTGGAATTTTGTTAAGTGGTAAAACGAAATCAACACAGCCTGCTGCCTGAGCGCTGAGCGGCATGAAGTCAACTTCGGCAGACATATCCTGAGCAAATGTTTTTCCTCCTTTACCTTTGATATGCCTGCAGCCCTGAGTTCCATCGCCATCATATCCGGAAAGTATAATGCCGACTGCACGGACACCCATTGCCTCTGCAAGGGAAATAAAAAATATATCTACCTGTTTGTTCCTGCTAATGCGAGGCGAAATTACTCTGAAGTGATAATTTTCAATAGTAAGATCTGAGTCAGGAGGAATTACGTAAACATGATTCGCAAGAATCACCATTGCCTCAGAAGCCACGGTTACAGCCATTTTCGTGTGCCGCTGTAGTATTTTAGCTAACTGACTATGGGCGGTTGGGTTCATGTGAGAAATAATAACAAATGACATACCTGTATCATGCGGCATTGCATCCAGCAGAGCTCTATATGCGCTAAGTGCACCGGCTGAACCGCCAATGCCTACAATGAATATAGGCTGAACTGTTTTCATTGATTGTTATTTATTTTTTTAATTCTCAGGAACATTTTTATCAAAATTTTTTTTCTGATTACCGCTAAACGTAGATTCAGTATAAGGTGTCAAAATAATTCCCTCATTACTCAAAATAAATTTGTGGACATCGCTATCATGGTTAGTGCCACGAGACTTAACAATGAATACTTCACGGGTGCGTTTTCTGCCTTCATCATCTTCTACCATTCTCACAACAATCCACGTGTCAATCAGAGATGAAACACCTATTTCGCCACTCGTGTTACTTTGAAAGGTTGCAGAAACAAGACTTGTAAAAAACGTAGTGATGCTCCTGGATTTAAAGAGATCAATCATTCGGGTAATCATCGATGAAACTTCACGCTCGTCGCCTTCTCCAACAAGACTTGTGAGTGGGTCTACCACCACAGCTTTTGGTTTGAAACTATCAACCAGCTTATAAATATTCAATAAATGCATCTCCAAACCAAGAAAGGAAGGTCTAAGAGCCACAATATTTAATAGTCCCTTTTTTATCCATGGCGCAAAATCAATACCGATAGATTTCATATTTTGAATAAGTTGCCCTGCTGATTCTTCATAGCAGAAGAATAGACAGCGTTCCCCACGTTTACAACTTTGTAGTGCAAATGCAGCCCCAAAACTTGTTTTTCCGCTGCCTGCTGTGCCTGAAGCCAATATTGTGCTGCCTCTGGTGTAACCTTTACGGGTCTTGAACAATTTATCTAGCGATGGAACGCCTGTGGAAACCCGCTTGTCTGTGCCCGCTTGTTCAAGTCCTGCTGACGTGATGGGAATTACTGAAAGTCCTTCATCATCGATGACGAATGGATATTCGCTTGTTCCATGACTTGACCCCCGATATTTAATGACACGAATTCTGCGAGTAGCGATTTGATCTCTCACCCTGTTATCCAGCAGAATAATGCAATCAGAAATGTACTCCTCCAGGCCATGACGTGTATATGCATCGTTTTGTCCCGGCTCGCCTGTAACGATTGCTGTGACTTTTTTTACTTTAAGCCATCGGAAAAGTCTTTTTATCTCTAAGCGAAGAATGCCAATATCTGTAATGCCTGCAAAAAGAGATTCAAGAGAGTCTAAAACAACTCGTTTGGCACCGATAGAATCAACTGCTTCTTCCAAACGAACGAATATTCCTTCAAGATTAAAGTCTGTCTCCTGAATGTCTTTGCGCTCTAAAATAACATGTTCGAGCACAATCTTTTTCCGTGAAACAAGACTTGGCAAATCCATATTGAGAGAAGCCACATCTTTATAAAGTTCATCTTCTGTCTCTTCAAATGACATGAGGACTCCCGGCTCGTTATAATCGGTTGCACCCTTGATTAAAAAATCTATCCCAAAAAGGGTTTTCCCTGAGCCGGCATTTCCTGAAACTAAAGTGGTTCCATTTTTCGGAAGCCCGCCTTCGGTAATTTCGTCAAGACCTTTGATGCCGGTGGGGCATTTGAGTAATTTAGTACGATTAGTGGTAATTTTTTCTTTGGTAGTTTTTGCCATATTGTTATTCCTTTATTATTTTATTAAGATGGAGTTTGCAAAGATTTTTATATCTAAATCTACTAAATTATTTATGCTTTTTCCTTTATCTTTTTAATTGTTGAGTAAATGCTATACACAACCATTAAGCCAATAAATATATACACCCAAATCGGAATATTTTTACCGGCTATCAGAAGATATACATAGGCTGATATAAAACACAAGCCCGTTAATAATGCGGGAATAACAATGGACTTTTTCTTCCTGGCTCTTCTGATTGTCCAGCTTAAGCAGAGAAAAAATAAAGGTATGGCACCAACATAAATGCCTCCAAAAATGTAGGGGTTTACATTGTACTTATCCCCTAAACTTAAAAACCATTCTTTAAAAGTATCCCACCACTC
>JALYSC010000108.1 GCA_030855005.1 Bacteroidota bacterium
ATATTAGGCTGAGGAGTTGTCCTCAGGTATGGCTTTATATGTGTTGCTCCTTTTGGAAATTTGGCAGCAATATCACTATCTGGCACTGAAGGAAGAATAACTACATCCTGTCCATTGACCCAGTCTGCAGGAGTAGCTACGCTGTGATACGCAGTCAATTGAAGTGAATCAATTACGCGAAGGATTTCATTAAAATTCCTGCCGGTACTTGGAGGATAGGTAAGTGTCAATTTTACTTTTTTATCCGGAGCCATAATAAATACACTTCGTACTGTTGCTTTTTCTGATGATTCAGGATGAATCATGTCGTAAAGTACTGCGACCTTCTTATCATGATCTGCAATCAGCGGAAAATTGACATTGGTCTGTTGCGTTTCATTGATATCGCTGATCCATTTCTCATGTGAGTCAACCGGGTCAACACTGAGCGCGAGTACCTTTACATTTCGTCTGTCAAATTCATTTTTCAGTTTGGCTACCTGGCCAAGTTCTGTAGTACATACGGGAGTAAAATCTGCTGGATGTGAAAAAAGAACACCCCAGGAATCACCCAGGTATTCGTAAAAATCGATAGGGCCTTGTGATGTTTCGGCCTGAAAATTTGGCGCTATATCGCCGAGACGGATGGACATGATTTTAGATTTTAGATTTTGGATTTTGGATTTTGGATTTTGGATTTTTATTTAGATTGTGATTCCAGATTCCAGATTCCAGATGCCGTACTCACGATTTTCACTATTCACTATTCACTATTCACTATTCACTATTCACTATTCACTATTCACTATTCACATTCGTGTTACAAAATACTGACTCCTTAGTACTTCGCCATTGAATTATCGATCTCATCGGCCCACGCGAGAATACCGCCTTTCAGGTTAATTAGATTTTGAATTCCTTTTTCTCTGGTTAATTGGCGGATGACATCCTTGCTACGCCTTCCGGAGCGGCAATAAATGACTACTTCTTTATTTAAATCGATCTGGTCGAGATGATCCATGATTTCACCTTTGGGAATCAGGACGCCGCCCAGATTAGCGATATCGTGTTCATAGGGCTCCCTCACATCGATAAGCTGGATGTCTTTGCCGGAAGCCAGCCATTCATTGAGTTCGCTGACAGAAATCTCTTGCGTTGTTTCTTCGATTTCGAGTGAATGATTATCCAAGCCACAGAAAATCTCATAATCGATCAATTCCGTGACAGATGGATTAATACAGGAAATTGGGTTTTCAGGATCTTTGTAAATTTTGAAAATACGGGTACTGAAATCTGCGGCATCGAATTGGAAAAACTTTCCTGCCAGAGGAGTGCCCACACCCGTAATCACCTTTATTACTTCATTTGCCTGCAGGCTACCGAGAATGCCCGGTAGCACCCCGATGACGCCTCCCTCGGCGCAACTAGGTACAAGTCCAGGTGGTGGAGGTGTGGGAAATAAGTCTCTATAATTGGGACCGCGAGTTCCATCTTCATTTGGAAAATTAAAAACGCTCAACTGCCCCTCGAATCGGAATATGGAAGCAAAGACATTAACTTTTCCTGTGAGGACACAGGCATCATTCACCAAATATCGTGTTGGAAAATTATCTGTTCCGTCTGCCACTACATCAAATTGCGAAACGATTTCCAATGCATTCGTACTGTCCAGTCGGGTATTGAATATTTCAAATTGAACGAAAGGATTCAGCGCTGCGAGACGATCACGTGCCGCTTCAGTTTTTAATCTTCCAATGTCTGCTGTGGTAAATAGAACCTGACGTTGCAGATTGCTTTTATCCACTACGTCAAAGTCGACAATACCAATGGTGCCAACACCTGCCGCTGTCAGATACAATAGCAGCGGCGCTCCGAGGCCACCTGTTCCAACCACGAGGACACGGGCATTTTTTAGTTTACGTTGCCCTTCAATATTAAATTCCGGAATGATAAGGTGGCGACTGTAGCGTTCCAATTCTTCCTTACTAAAGGTTATTTCTTCCAAACGAGTTTTCATGATCTGTCAAATTTTGGATCCACCTGCAATAGCTGGTATGATGCTTAACTCGTCTCCATCTTTTAATAGTGTTGCGATGCCTTCTTTTTCACGGATATCATTTTCTCCGAGATAGATTCGTACATGTTTGCGTAGCAGATCGCCTTCATCATAGATGTATGGTGATAGTGTAGGATGAAAGGACACCAGTGATTTGATGGCTTCTGCCACATTAGTTGCCACAACGCTTACTGATGATTTCTCACCAGCAAAGCGACGTAGTGGAGTGGGAATGAAAATGGTAACCATGAGATATGATTTTAGATTTTGGATAAACGTATTAGGCAGTTGTATAAACCTTAGAAGTCACATCAACTGCATGATTTTTTAATAAGGAAAATTTCTCTTCAATAAATTCACCATTCAACAGGCGGAAACTTTTGGTTTCGGAATGTGTGCCTTGTTGTATGGATGAGATGAAGTAAGAAAAATACGGTTGAGCAAATTCTAAATCATGTAAGGATGGAATTGCAGGGTGATCAGGATGCGAGTGGTAGATACCCAATAACTGCAGTCCTTGTCGCAAAGCATATTTTTCTGCTTTCATATATTCAAGCGGATCGATGACAAATCTTCTTTTTTGATTTTCAATTGATTTGTTTTCGACTTCAATTATTTCAGTGACATAGCGCTTTCGACTTTTATCTGAGCCCAATAGAAATCCACAGGCTTCAAAGGGATAAGCGCTTTCCAAATGTTTTTGAATTTGTGTAAGTATGGGTTGATCTATGTGTATGCTCATTGGTTAAAATATTTCTTCTTTTATTTCTGAATATCTGTCTAGGTTGTCTGCCAGTGTTGTGACGATGACACCTTCCTGTAATCCTGCTGCAACTTCAATTGCTCCTTCCAGATTGGCCGCGGCTGAAGGTGAGATCAGTAAATTTTCATGTTGGGCAACATAGCGGATCATATTAAAAGCATCGTCAGAATCTATCGTAAGAATTTGATCGGCTAAAATCGGGTCGTAGATGGTCGGTACTTTTGCTGTTTCAAGATGTTTCCATCCTTCCAGGGCGTGTAATGGTTGATTGGGTTGAAGTCCAATTAGTTTTATGTTTCCCAATTTTCTAAGGCGACGTCCTGTGCCTGTAAACGTGCCCGTAGTTCCTAAACCTGCGACGAAGTGTGTGATCAGTCCATGTGTTTGGTCCCAGATTTCATTAGCTGTTGTGTCATAGTGAGCCTTCCAATTGTTTTCATTCGAATACTGATCGGCGTAATAGTAATTCGAAGGGTTTTCTTGTGCGATTTCTGCGGCTCTTTTTTGCGCTCCATCTGTTCCTTCGAGTGGTGATGTCAGGATGAGTTGAGCTCCGAGAGAAAGCAATAATTTTTTTCTTTCTGAAGAAGCATTTGCCGGCAAACAGATTGTGGGATGCCACCCAAGTGGTTTTAATAATGTGGCATAGGCGATCGCTGTATTACCACTGGATGCGTCCAGCAATGATTTTTTACTATTTAGTTTGCCGCTCCTGATTGCATCTGTAATAATTGCATGTGCAGCTCTTGCTTTTACGCTGCCACCGGGCTGAAGCCATTCTGCTTTTGCATATATTTTGATTTTCTCAGAACTTAAGCTGCCAAAGAAAAGCAGTGGAGTATTGCCAACTTGAGGTAAATTCTGGTGTATTTCAGATTGATATTTTAATTGTGTTGTCATTTTTCTCTCTAATTATTTTGGTAAGGGGGCATAATGAAAAAAGCCTTTCAATCCGGACGAACTGAAAGGCTTTGTGTCTTTATATGATATAGTACACTTCCCCGATCAACCCGGCGGTTGAGCAGCGCAACAACAACAAGCGCAAGAGAAGTGATTACCTGATAATTTCATAATTGAAGCAAATATATACCCATTTATTTCATTTTGTCAAGTAGCTGGCTCAAATTTGCAGCACAATAACAAAATCCTAACATTCCTAACTTCGACAAAAGCCATGCCAATCTCCGAAACACATTTTACACTTCGCGGCCAGACTGGCTTCTACAGGGGCAAAGTGAGGGATGTATATTATGTTGATGATTTGATGGTAGCCATTGCTACAGACCGGATTTCTGCATTTGACCATATTCTCCCCAAACCTATTCCTTACAAGGGCCAGGTGTTAAATCAGATTGCTGGTTATTTTCTGGATGCTACCAATGATATCCTTCCTAACTGGAAGCAATCCATTCCTCATCCTAATGCAACCATAGGCGTATTATGTGAACCTATACGAATCGAAATGGTGATACGAGGATATCTTGCTGGTCATGCTCTTAGAGAGTATACTGCAGGTAAACGTGAACTGTGCGGTGAGATAATGCCGGATGGTATGAAGCCAAATCAGGCATTTAAAAATCCAATCATCACTCCTGCAAGTAAAGCAACGACAGGACATGATGTTGATATCTCATTAGCTGAAATTGTAGAGCAAAATATTTTGTCGCAAGCAGTTGTTGATGACTTAGTGAATGCTACGCGAGCATTATTTCAGAGGGGCACTGAAATGGCAGCCAGTCAAGGCCTTATTCTCGTGGATACTAAATATGAGTTTGGATGGTATCGAGACCAACTTTATATTATTGATGAAATTCATACACCGGATAGTTCACGATACTGGTATCAATCATCTTATGCAGAAAATTTAGAGAATGATTTACCTCAGGAACACCTGTCAAAAGAATTTGTAAGGGAATGGTTGATGTCAAAAGGTTTTCAGGGACTTGAAGGGCAGCAAATGCCTGAGATGAATGAGGAAATAGTTACTGTCATCAGTGAGCGATACATTCATCTATATGAAATCATGACCGGTAAACCTTTTACAAAAGCTCCCGATGATCCTGAAATTATTCAGAAAAAAATAGAAGAAGCACTTAGATAAAAAAAATCCCGGGAAAACCACCCCCTGGATTTTTAATAAAAACCAACTTTTAATTAAAATCTGAATAAATTTCAATCATTCAACTGCTTCACGACATAGTTGCGAAGAGTTTTAATTTCTCATGACTGACGGGATTTGATTTACCCTTTTCATTAATTACGAGGGCAAGTGTCAGTTTGGATTGCATGAAGGTGAATAAAAATGACAATTTGTAAGACTAATTCTATAAATTTTTGCCAGACAGAAATTTAAGAAATATTGGTTGAGCATTTATTTATTTAAAAAAACACCCAGCTTACTTCGATAAGCCTGTCTGAAATATGAAAAATGTAGTAGTGCAAGTGAGGGACACCTTATTTCTTCATTTTCTTTTCATCTATGTAGGGATGTTCTTTTAATTCGACTATGAGCGTCTTGATGGGTTTTGTTCCGGAATTGATAGCCCAATGAGGTTTTTCAGGACCGGAAAAGATGTTGTCGCCTGCTTTTAATTCAATGGTTTGCATGGATCCATCCTAGTAATGGACATCTAATTTTCCTCCTTTCATGACGTAGACAAAAAATGCACTGTGTGTGCATACTTGTTCTTTTTATACAACCGGAAGGCCATGATGTGAGGATCAGCTAATGCAATGAATCCAAACTTAAGAAAAATAAGGCTCTATTTTATGACACCGGAAAGTCTTGGGTCTGCGCATTCTTTTCCTTCGAACTTATAGACGAGAGTTGAACTATCAAATTGGCCGACGGCAGCAGAGACTACACAGGTTATAAATACTGAGATAGAAACATGTTTCAAAATAGATGTAGCCCTGGAACCTACTTAGGTATGACTAAGGAGTGAGAGGAAATGATAAATTCTATCAAAATTGAAAGTCGCTCGAGGCTGATCCTATTATGAAAGTACTTTTTGCAGCGATTCGATGACGTAGTCAATTTCTTCTGATGTATTATACACCGCAATCCCCATTCGTGTAACGCCACCTTGTTGTGCCAGACCCAGTACTTCCACCGCACGTAACGCATAAAAATGTCCGTCCCACGCGCAGATGCTTTTTTCATTCAGCATTCCGCAAACTTCTTCTGGTCTATGTTTTTCTGAAGTGAAGGCAATAGTTGGAGCGCGTTGCGTTTCTTTCAAAGGAGGTCCATAAATATCAACACCATCAATATCACGAAGACCCAGGTAAAGCTGTTGGGCAAGTGACCTTTCATGATTCTGTAAAGATGTCATGCCTGATACTATTTTGGCTCTCAAAGAATTTCCTTCACCCAGTGAGCCGATGAAATCAAT
Organism: Bacteroidota bacterium; assembly: GCA_030855005.1. Taxonomy (GTDB): domain Bacteria; phylum Bacteroidota; class Bacteroidia; order Chitinophagales; family Saprospiraceae; genus Opimibacter. Next base: position 6,194 of record JALYSC010000108.1, read on the forward strand.
TGCTGCTGATACACCAGCAAGGGCAGGATGATTTAGAGTACCTCGCTCGATGCGATAGGGTGCATATTGCAACTGGACACGTAAGCGGTCTGTATCGAGACGATCCAATGCTCCTGCTTTGGCATAGAGGATACCTACATGAGGTCCATAAAATTTGTAAGCGGAGCAAAGTAAAAAATCACAATCGATAGAGCGCACATCTGTCAGCAAATGTGGTGCAAAATGAACAGCATCCACCACAAGTGTTGCTCCAACATTATAAGCTAATTGACGAACGCGATCTACTTCATTGACCGTACCGAAAATATTGGAGGCCAGACCCATCGCAATGACGCGGGTCCGATCTGTGATTTTCTTTTCCAGATCTGAGTAATTCAGAGTGCCATCTTCATCCAGGGCAACTTCTTTGACAATGATACCATGCTTACGCTGTTGAATCCATGGTCCGCGGTTAGCTTCATGATCGAGTTGTGTGATCAGGATCTCATCTCCCGGCTGAAGTGAACGGGCGATTGCATTTGCCAACACAAAATTGAGGCTGGTCATATTGGCGCCGAAGGAGATAGTATCTTCTTCGTATGCCCCTAGAAAGGTGGCAACCTGAGCCCGGGCATGATCGATAAGCTGATCTGTTTCGGAGGAGGTTTCAAATTGACCGTGAGTATTAGCATTGGATTGGCTGTATACTTTGACGATGGCGTCAATAACGGATTGGGGTACCTGGGTTCCTGCGGGGCCGTCAAGGTGTACGATCTGGTGGCCATTTATGGTTCGGGACAGGGAGGGAAACTGGCTGCGAAGAGCGTTATTCATGCTGTAAAATAATAAAAGGCGGGCATTGCGGGGCTATGGCATGGCTATGGCAGGGATTGCAGGCATTGCAGGGCTATGGCAGGGCATTGCAGGGATAGCAGGGGTTGCAAGGGTTTGGCAGGGATAGCAGGGGTATGGCAGTGCTATAGTAGGGATTGCAGGGGTGACAAGAGTTGCAGGGATCAGACTCAGAATTTCCTGGCCTTGAGGCTGCTTCAGGATGCGAGAGATGATTCGAGGCGTCACGGCTCTCGGGAAGAAACTTTACCTTTGGCTCCTTCGTTAAGAGGGCATTCGATCTTTGAAACTATGGGGCTGACAGGAATCGACAGTAAACGTCTTATGTCAGTAAGCATGCCGGGGCACGATGGTTCACCTCGTTACTAAATGGTCATCAACCAATAATTGGCGAAACACGTTTCGCATTGGCTGCCTAGTTCTAGGAATTAGAGCGCCTTTATGCTAAGGGTTTAATATCTGCCATAACCCATCTAGCATTCATCCATGCAGGTTAAGCCAAAGGGAAGTCCCGACCAGAGGCCGACAATCAAAGGGAATCGGATATCACCGCGTCGTTGCAGTACCTGGTGATGTCTTAAAACCGATCTGCAACTAAGCATGTAGAAGGCTGATGTAACTTTTAGCTGGACGGGGGTTCAATTCCCCCCAGCTCCACCACCAAGTTAAAAACTAAAAGTTAACAGCTAATAGGATATCAAAGAGTTCCATTGCTCTAACATTTCATTGCGAAAACAGGTTGTATTTACTCACTAATGTGTCTTTATTAGGATCGAAAGGAATACTTGTCAAAGCTAGACTTATCATGTAATTCAAGTTACGCTAGTTGTATGAGTTCTGCAATTTTTCCAGTCTCCCCGAAGACAAAAGCATTCTGCCCAAATTTAGAACTTACCCTGATGGCATTCTCTTTGGAAATCCCTAAGATCAGCAAACTTTTCTCTGGCTCCCATGTGGAATTATTTGTTATGCCTTCTCCTTCCCATATTTTGTAGTCTACTACCTCCTCCAATAATTTCTGATGGCTGATCTCATTTTCCTCCTTGGATAGAAGTTTTGAACCCGGATTGTAGGCGGTTATATACGCCCAATCCCTTGCATGATTTAGAATCAAAAATTTATCCAGGTCAAGGTTGTTTTGGCCAATTCGGATAACTAAAATAGGGTTAAAGACTTTGTAATCAGTAGTTAGGTATGCCTTAATAAGAATTGGATCTATCATTACTATTAGATGCAAGATAAATTAAAGCGATTCATTAGATAATGTCATTTCGTTTTTCATTTGCTCAACACTAAGTTTAATTCCATGCCAATCCGCAAGCCCATGAAAACGTTTTTTGAAATTGGTATAGATTTCCACTGGGGTTAATAGGACAAATGAATCTGCAAAAGGTCACAATGATTACCTCGCCATGCAAGGGTGTTGACTTCCCGGTTTCGTAACCTTCCCTAAAAACCAGACAGTTTAATAGTATAAAAATCACATAGCTTTAAACTTGCCAGATATAAATAAAGGAAGAATTAACTGAGTCCCGGATCACCGACACC
>JALYSC010000507.1 GCA_030855005.1 Bacteroidota bacterium
AAACCATTCCAACATTCGTCAGAAGGGTAAGAGGGAAATAATTTTTTAGAAAGTTGTAATTGTGTGATACAAGCAAATCAACTCATACTTATGTTTGCATTTTAGTGATTGATTATATTTAATTTTGCATTCCGCATAACCCACCCGTATTGTTGATCTTCACTAAAATTCTACTGGGCTATATACTAATACCCTGGCAAGTTTAGTTTAATGTTCCTCTCCTTTATGAACTTGTATGACCCAATAAGCACGGGTTATTCAGGGTTTACCATGAAAAACCATTAGTTCATAAATCTGTTAACTGCGGGTGGAAATCAAAGGAAAATTTTTTTTTGACGGTCGTGATAAGTTTTATATTAAAGGTGTCACATACGGAACATTCAGGCCTCAGCCTGATGGATATTTATTTCCTGACAGAGAAATAATTGAAAGAGATTTTGCCCTTATATCTCAACATGGATTTAATTGTGTAAGGGTTTACACTGTGCCTCCAATATATCTGCTAGACATTGCACTCCAATATCAACTTAAAGTAATGGTGGGTCTTCCATGGGAGCAACATATTACTTTTCTTGAACAGGAATCCACACGTCGTGATATACTCAGAAGGATTAAAGAAAGTGTTATCGCATGTTGTCAACACAGCGCCATTTTATGCTATATCGTTGGAAATGAAATTCCAGCCACTATTGTCAGATGGTATGGAAAATCTAAAATTGAAAAATTCCTCATACAGTCTTATCAGGCTGTTAAGTCGATAGAGCCTGAGACGCTGGTTTCTTATGTCAATTATCCAACGACAGAATACCTGGATCTAAGTTTTTTCGATTTTGATTGTTTTAATGTGTACCTGGAGACTCCTGAAAAACTATCTGCTTATATTTCTCGTCTTCATAACCTCACGACTGACCGACCGCTGGTCCTCGCTGAGATCGGTCTAGACAGCCATCGCAATGGAGAGTTATTACAGGCTGAGATATTAAGCTGGCAGATAAAAACAATTTTTGCCAAAGGATGTGCAGGTATGTTTGTCTTTTCATGGACGGATGAATGGTGGCGCGGTGGCAGTGATATTTTAGACTGGGATTTTGGGCTTGTGGACCGAAGCCGACATGCAAAGCCTGCTCTGTATGCAGCCCAAAAAGCAATGAATGCAATTCCTCTGGCAATCCAAGAAGATGATCCATTTTTCTCCGTGGTAGTATGTACATATAACGGCTCTCCAACCATACGTGATACTATGGAAGGTTTGCAAAAGCTTGAATATCCTCATTTCGAAATTATTGTCGTGAATGACGGATCTACAGATCACGTTTTAGATATCGTTAAGGAATATCCAGTCAAATTAATCAGTACTTCCAATCAGGGATTGAGTAATGCACGAAATACAGGAATGCATCATGCACAGGGTGAGATTATCGCCTATATAGATGATGATGCGTACCCGGATCCGCACTGGTTGCATTACCTCGCTTATGCATACCGGACATCCTCTCATGGATGTATTGGAGGGCCAAATATCATACCGATGGAAGATGGTCCTATTGCCACTTGTGTTGCGAACGCACCAGGAGGACCCGTTCATGTACTGACCTCTGATGAAATTGCAGAGCATGTACCCGGATGTAATTTGACAATACGCCGGGACGTATTAATTCAGATTGGTGGCTTCGACCCCATCTATCGCAATGCGGGTGACGATGTAGATGTATGCTGGCGTATTCAGGATGCAGGGTATACTATTGGCTTTCATCCGGCTGCATTAGTATGGCATCATCGTCGGAATTCATTAATAGCATATTGGAAACAGCAGAAAGGGTATGGTAAAGCAGAAGCATTGCTGGAAGCCAAATGGCCTGAGAAGTATAATGGTTTTGGCCATCTTACATGGCAAGGCCGTATTTATGGGAATGGCATGACCATTCCGGTAAAATTTAAAAAGGATAGAATCTTTCATGGTACCTGGGGATCTGCGCTATTTCAATCCGTGTATCAATCCAGTGGATTTATCAACAGTATCCCATTAATGCCGGAATGGTATTTTCTATCAGCTTTATTTGCCATCATTGGACTCTTAGGTTTTTTCTGGTGGCCTTTATTATTCGCATGGATTCCTTTTGCAATTTCAGTTTTCATGGTGATAATGCAGGCAGCGATCAGTGCCTCTCGCAATTCCACATTGCAGCCACACCAGAAAAGAAATTATAAATACAAAGCACTCATCATTGCTTTACATGTTATTCAACCGGTAGCGAGATTGTACGGAAGATTTAAACATGGCCTGACACCATGGCGCAAACGCGGTATGGATTTCGATTCCATTGTATTATTGGTTTTGGGAAAGCACATTTTTAGTTACTGGTCAGAAAAATGGAGGTCATCAGAAGAGTGGCTGACACTGGTTGAAAAGGATCTCATGGATAAAAAGACACGCGTGCATCGTGGAAACGAATTTGACAATTGGGATCTTGAAGTTCGCACCGGACTCTTTTCTTCAAGCCACGGTATACTGGCAGTGGAAGATCATGGTGGCGGAAAACAGTTTTTGCGATTCAGATGTCAAACCTATTATAATC
>JALYSC010000508.1 GCA_030855005.1 Bacteroidota bacterium
GTAAAAAAGGTCTTGCAAATCCGAACATCAATAGTATCACCATTGACCGAAAGGGCAACGCATGGGTTGGTTTTGAAAGTGATGGAGTACAGATAGTAAGTGCAAATGATCATCATATCATAGCATCATACAATCTAAGCCATGATCTGCCAGGTATGCAGATCAATCACCTGACTACGGATGCAACTGGCAGCATATGGGCCGGGACATCGGCAGGGCTTGCTTTATTTGATCCGAACGCAGATGCTCAGCTCTGGCAACTCTTCAACAGGCAGGATGGCATTAAGCGAGATTACATAGATCGCCCCATCATGGCAACCTCAGATGGAAAACTTTTTTTCAATATTGAAAATGGAGTTTCCTGGATTGATATCGGAAACGAAGGATTTTTGCAGGAGAACTCACCAATCTTGCATCTGACTTCTGTTACTATAGATGGAATAAATTATCGCGATGATCTTTTGGCCAACTATATTGATCAGGTGGATTTAAAATATGGCATCAAAGAAATTCGGTTGGAATTCGCTGCGATGGATTGGTTACATCCTACACGAACAAAATATTTTTATCGAATTGAGGGGATCAATGGAAAAGATGAATGGATTGAAAATAACCAGGCTATCATTACACTGACCGGATTGAGGCCTGGTCAATATCACCTTCAGCTTTATGCAATTAGTGGAGATGGTAAAAAAAGCCGCGAAGTAAATTTGCCGATCCTGTTGCATCTACCTTTTTGGCAACGGTGGTGGTTTATTGCATTGTGTGCCCTGGGAGTCATGACAATAGGATATGCTATCAATCAAAACCGCATAAGTCAATTAAAAAAAATTCAGGCTATGCGCAATTCTATTTCAACCAACCTGCATGATGATATTGGTGCATCACTAAGTAATATCCACATCCTTACGGTCCTCACAGGAAAAAATATCAGTAACGAACAGGAGGCAACAAATTATATAGCGAAAGCGGGTGATGAAATTCAGCGTATCAGTGAATCACTTTCAGATATCGTGTGGAATATAAGTCCACGATATGATGATCTCGACAAACTCTTTGTAAGAATGAAGCGCTATGCAGCAGATATGCTTGAAGGAAAAAATATAATTGCAGATTTACAATTCCCCGACATGAGAGGAGGACTGGTGATGAAAATGGACCAACGTCGTGACTTCTATCTCATATTCAAAGAGAGTGTCAACAATCTTGTCAAGTATTCGGGTGGCACTTCAGCATCTGTAAAGGTAGAAATGGATCATCACCTTGTAAGAATGTTGATCGTGGATGATGGTAAGGGATACGATATGAATTCAACTCCGGATGGCAATGGAATCCTCAATATGAAACAACGTGCTGAAAAATGGAAATCGAAACTCGATATAGACTCCGCCCCGGGAAAAGGAACACGCATTCAACTTGAAATGAAAATAGTTTGATTCTGCAGTACCCAATTGTGTAATAGTCCAGACCAATTCATCCTGTTACATTTACGCCATGCCCGTTTCTCTCGTGATCTATGAAGACAATGTTCGCCTTAGGGAATCACTGGTATTGCTAATAGGTATGGAGTCGGGCTTCGAGGTAAAAGGTGCGTTTTCCAATTGTACAGCATTTTCATCCCAAATGAAGACACTGGCACCACAACTTGTCATCATGGACATCGACATGCCTAAAATGACAGGCATCGAAGGTGTACATCGTATCAAATCTGAATTTCCGGAGATAAAGGTGATCATGTACACTGTTTTCGATGATGACAACCGCATATTCGATTGTATATGTAAAGGCGCTGATGGATATTTATTAAAAAACACATCGCCGCTCAAACTCATCGAGTCACTGCACGATTTATCTTCCGGAGGAACCCCCATGAGCCCGTTTGTTGCGCAAAAAGTGTTTCAGTTTTTTCGTTCCGCTCATTTGCCAAGAGAGGATTTTCATTTGACACCCCGCGAAACTGAAATCCTGGAATGGCTCGTCCGCGGTAATTCATATAAGATGATAGCTGACAAATCCTTCATCAGTATCGACACCGTCAAGAAGCATCTTCAGAACATCTACCACAAGCTGCATGTCAATTGCGGCACCGAAGCGGTAGCTAAAGCATTGCAGCATAAGATCGTTAGGATCGAATAAGCGTCAATCGTGAATCGTCAATCGTAAGCAATACCTCACTACAATCTGTGGCTTTATTTTTCCTTTAATCCGTTCCAACATCAGCGAGCATGTTTTCTCTGTCACATTTCTAACACAAAGTTCACAAAGGATTCACAAAGGACACTATATCGGTATCCGTGGCCTTTGTGAATCCTTTGTGAACTTCGTGGTTAACCTGGGGCTACCAGACGAATAAAAAAAAGAGCCGGGATCCTACACCCAAGCTCTTAACTATGAAATTATTACCCTATTTTATAATCAGTCAGATTATTCAGTTTTTGGAGTTCCTTTGAGAACAAAGCGCAATCTTGCTTTATCGGTTGATGGAATGATTTGTTGATTACGGATATAAGTCAGATTGTAAACATTCGCAATCGAACTGGAGAATTTTTCAAAGACAGTTCCAAGTTCATCGA
>JALYSC010000109.1 GCA_030855005.1 Bacteroidota bacterium
GTATGATGGCATATCGATTAGCCAGCGCACAAACTGATTTTAGCAATGCAGCGGGATTGCTGAATGGATATACAAATCAGAATATAGGAGAGGTAGAAAATCTCTCCCCGTTGTCCACAGATCCATCTGACGACACCAATACTTTTTATTTTGATGATTATCTCGCAGCTAATACGCGAGCGAGTGAAACGGAAATGAATGTCTGGAAAGCTCAACGACTCCCAAGCTTTGTGATTGGATATCTGAGGTCGCCTGAGCGGGATACAGAGTTCAGGTATCGATATAAACTTGGTTTGACGATACCGATATGGCAGGGCCAGTACGGTGGACAAGTTGAGGCAGGCAGAGTTAATACATTGATACGCGAAGGGGACGCTGATTTACAGCGCCGTCAGGCTTCCATCGCAATGAGTCAGTGGGGAAATACAGTAACACAAACGGAGCTATCGCTTCAATGGTTTGAGGAAAATGGTCTGCCTCAAATGAATCAATTGATCACTACGTATTTGCGACTCTATGAGGGCGGGGAGATTGATTATACGCTGGCATTGCGAAATATCGTAGATGCTTTAGAACTACAGGAACAATATCTGAATGCTATTCAGCAGCATAATGAGGCTGCCATTCAGTTGCAATTTTTATCAGGGAAATAATCGTGTAATAATAAATCATGAAAAACAATCTTTGCTTTTTTTGTATCCTATTCCTTTCCTGTATAGCCGGTAGAGTAGTCGCACAGGATGATCATGGTCATTCCCACGAGGAAGTAGTAAGCGATGTTTCAGGCTCGGCTCCGGGCATCTTTACGATCTACGCAGAAAGTCAAAAATATGAACTCACGCTGAAGCATAAAAAAATTAATCCTTCACAACAGACTCAGATGGATCTCTATATAGCGGATTACGTTAGTAATCATCCGATAGTGGCGACAGATATAAAGGTGGCAATCCAGGAGGATACGTCAGTGAACATTGTTATTGAAAACCATGAACCTGGTGTCTATCATTTGACTGGAAAATTTCCGGAAGTAAAGTCGTATTCACTTGCAGTTACACTTAACTCGGCTATGAATGGACCCGATTTACTATTATTAAAAAATGTTGAAGTGGGTAAGGAGCCACCGGTAAAAGATGAAGCAGCAGACATCATCGTTGCTGCCAAAGAAGGATCTGACTGGTGGAAATTTTTATTAGTGTTTATCGGAGGCTTGGGAATCGGATTTTTGGTACTTCGCAGGAGACCTAAAGTTGCCATGGTGTTACTGGTCTTGATCAGTATTCCTGCAATCTTTCAGCAGGCGGACGCACATGGTGATACACCGCATGGTGATGAGAAGGCAGGTACCGCCGGTAATAGTGTATTCATTCCAAAAGAAACACAGTTTTTATTTGATATCCTTACGGACAAGGTTGGTGTGGGCGATTTTCAGCCTTCGGTCGAATTGTTTGGCACAGTAGTAACCGCTCCCGCAGGATTCGCTGAAATCACAACATCACAAAGTGGCAAACTTCAATCGCTGAAAGTAACGCCGGGTCAAAAAGTATCCGTCGGTCAGGTGCTGGCTGTTATCATTCCTTCCACTACCCAGGCGGATCAGGTAGGTGTAATCACTGAAACCGGTCGATTACGGGCAGATATCAGAAATGCACAGGCGGAACTGGCAGCAGCCGAAAAGGAATTAAATCGACTTCGGTCTATTGCGGACATAGCTGCAAAGAAAGATGTTCAGGCTGCAGAGGCACGCTACAATACTGCGAAAGCGAATCTCGAAGCGTTGCAGGGCATTAGTTCAGGTTCTGTTACTTCGGGTAGTGGAAGCATCACCCTCAAAGCCCCTGTATCGGGAACGATCGGACAATTTTCGCTTTCTTCCGGTGCGGAGGTCATTGCGGGAAATACTCTCTTTACGATTACCAATCTAAGCAAAGTGTATGTGGAAGCCCAGGTATATGACAGGGATGCGGATATCGTCAAAAACGCACAAAAATATACAGTCACCTGTACGAATGATGATCAGCATAAAACAACTGAAGTGCGTCTGGTGAGTGCAGCACTTGAAGTGAATCCCTCCAATCAATCGCAGAAAGTATTATTTGAACTTCTTAATCCCGAAGGCGAATTTAAAATTGGTGAGTTTGTCACCCTGCAGGCTTTCAAACAAAAGAGTGACAAAACTATTTTTGTCCCCAATAGCGCTTTATCTGAGATCAGTGGAAAACCGGTCATTTTTATTAAGGACGGTCCTGAAACATATACGATAAGTTACCTTTCATTAGGCGATGATAATGGTACGCATAGTGTGGTGCTAAAGGGTATTGAAGAAGGGGAGCGGTATGTCATAGCGGGTACATACCAGGTGAAGATGATGATGTTGAATCAATAAAATGTCTGGGTAGCGGGGGATGAATATAGCATCAGGGTTAGCAAGAGGTAAAAGATCAAAGGGCCAAAAAGGTTCCTAATTAAATTCATAAAAATTTAATTTTTTGAATATGGAATCACATGAAAAAATGAAAGTGGGTGAAAAGATGAAATCACAAAGTGGCAATAGCCACTACAAGCAGCTGGCGATCATGATGCTAGTATCATTTGTAGCCATGTATTTCCTGATGTATGCGATGGTCGATTCGTTTTCGAATGTATATTCCAGCTTCAATCAGGTTTATATGGCGGGACTAATGACAGCACCCATGCTGATCATTGAACTATTGGTGATGGGTAGTATGTATGCAAACAAAAAACGGAATATGCTGCTCCTGGGGATAGGAGGGCTTGCCTTAATAGTTTTTTTTATTTGCATAAGGCAGCAGGTATTAGTTTCTGATAAGCAATTTCTACGATCGATGATTCCACACCATGCTGGTGCACTTTTGATGTGCCAGAAAGCTTCAATTCATGATCCTGAGATCAAAGAGTTGTGCAGGACCATCCTGCTGGGTCAGCAATCGGAGATTGATTTGATGAAGAAGAAATTAGGTGAAGTAAAATGAAGATATGCTGGCACCTCTCAACGGAATAAGTATTATACCCATTAAACTTTAATGAGTTGATATCCACGCCTTAAAGCCCTCGATTTCTTTATTTTGGTCGCTGATTATTTTCTGAGCTAATTTCTTCAATTCGAATTCTTTTCCGTGCTCGATTTCACTCTCAGCCATGGTGACAGCACTTTCATGGTGAGGTATCATCATCATAAGAAAATCTTTGTCCGGATTTCCGCTCATCTGCATACTCATCATAGTAGTCTCCATCTTTTTCATAATCTCAGCCAGTTCATTATGCATTTCACCATGTTCCATTTTGGCCGGATTCATTTTATGTTTGCCAGCAAATTCCTGCATCTGGACGATTTCTAATTTTTGGGTGTTGATGATATTTTGAGCCATGGATTTCACTTGCGGATCGGTACCGCTGGTCAGCACGACCTCACTCATGTCAATGGCTGACTGATGGTGCATGATCATCATATTGGCAAAATCCTGATCAAAATCCCCGGTCATCTTCATCATATTCATTTCGGCCATTTTTCCTTTCATGGATTGCATCATGGATTGGTTCTCATGATGCGAGCCCATCGTATCCATATGAGTAGCTGGAGTTTCGGTTTGATCTTCGTTGCTCGTAACTGATACTTTGGTTTTGTCTTGACAGGATTGAAAAAGCCAACAGGAGAGAACTGTGATAAGAAGAAGAAATAGATTTTTCATGGAGGAATAATTTGAATAGTTTAAAAACTTTCTGTGGCTACCATTGCGAAAGTTTGATTACACTTCGCATAGACCGTCGATTCAGGTTTTTTTCGATCAGGAACACCGAATGCCTGTTTAGTCTATCTATGAATACTTTTTGAGTGATATTGTTTAATCTATTTTAAAAGTGCGGGGCAATCCACTAATAGATTAGGTAATTCTTCTATCGCCTTTTACAGTAATGAATTACCCGAAACCGAAGGTCTTCCTGGATACATAAAATCCGGACTTAGAAGTGATGTAAACAGAACCCAGGAATTTCAAAAAGGTGGCAATAGTGATTAGTGACGTTATGAAAAAATCTTTCCCATCTTTTTATTTCACGATGATTTTCTGGACGCCTAAAACGCTCAAACCTACCTGAGCTCTCAGGAAATATATTCCTGGTGGTATTTTTTCTGTTTTGATTTGAAAAATGCGGGTGTCGCTTTTTTCTACAAAGGATTCTGTGCGGATCATTCTTCCGTTTTCATCGGATAATTCAAAGGTTATTTTTCCAATTGGATTCGAGGCTAATTCCACCGTCATTGAACTACCTGAATAGACCGGATTGGGGAATATGCGAAATGATGGAACACCTTGTATTTTATCAACAGATGTTACTACAGCTTTTCCTGGTAAGATTCGTATGATCCGGGCTTCAGATGGTATATCATCCACCATCGCCCAGAGAAGGTACCATCCAGGGAGTGATCGGAGAGAGTCTGCATTGATATACGCCTCCATCGATTGGCCCTGCTGTGTAAAGGTTAGATCGAGAAATCGGTTTTCACCGCAATTCATCATGTGTGTAACAGCCTGAGTGCTTTGTAAAATAATCTTAGTGGGTGCATTAGTGAAAGCGATATCAAAGTGAATCGACTCGCCCCGTTGATAATCTGTTTTTTCCAGATTTAGGATCTGCGGACGAACCCCCCTGAATAAATACGGAGGTTCATATGCATCAATGATGCTTAGTGGTGGTTCGTTTCCGGGCTCTCCTTCCCCTCCCACAACGATTACACGTCCGTCGGGTACAAGAACTGCCAGGGCATGATACTCCCGCATTCTGGGCATAGGTGCAAGGCGTCGCCAGGTATCCGCATATGGATCATAGAGATCAGTGAGGTTCATGTAGTTCCACTGATTGACTGGTGAGGTATCATTGGCATCCTCTTTTGCACCTGCCAGAGTGAGGATATGCCGATCCGGCAAAAGCACGGTTTCAGCCCGGGAACGCAGTGGTGCATAATGGGCGCCAAGCCTCCACGTATCAGTGATTGGGTCATAACGCTCTACCAGATTACCACCAGCGCCTGCAGGGAAAGGTTTGAAGCCGATAGCTATTACTTCCCCTTCGGGTAAATGCACAAGCTCGTGATCAACATGATCACCGTTAGGCATTCGGTTACCCTGGATAAAGTCAGATGCAAGTTCCCACTGACTGGTTTCGGGGTCGAAGAGTTGAGGAGGACGAAACGTCATCAGAGCTTTGCCATTGTATAGGGTCAGGATAGGCGATTGTTCGTTGGCAATAGCTACCTGATCAGTCAATACAGTCTCCCCGGTCAGCGGGTCGTAAAGTTCTGACGTGTTTACCCGGATCGGGTTATTAAGACCTCCACCCCCAACGATGAGTAGTCGTCCATCGGCAAATTGAGTCATGGAAGGATACCAGCGGTAGTCAAGCATAAGTGGAAGTGGTTGCCACGATTTACTGAGGATGTTGTATTGTTTTATTTTATTGGTTCCCGGGCCATAGATATCCTGCGTAGTACCACCGGCCATTATGATGTTGCCATTCCACATAAGTTTTGGGGCAACGCAACCTTGCACAAATTCATCGCCAGGTATGGTTGTGGTATCATTCACTGCGGGGTCAAAAGCAAATGGGTCCTTCGTGTTGTGGCAATAATAAATAGTACCGTCAGGCATTAATATTCCGAGATCAGTTCCTCCAAGTGGTTCCGGAGAATTCATAATTGTCGTCCAGACGCCTTGCTCAGTTTCAGGTGAGAGTTGAGCATTATGAATGAGCGTATTAAAGATGCCGGTAGTTGTATTTTCGAAATACGCATATCCGGTTTTCGCAGCTCCAAAGGTAAGATAAGGTCCACCTTCCGGAAGATTTTCAATTCTATATTGGCCCGATGCGTCCGTACGTGTTTCCCTGAAGAATGATCTGTTGCCGTTGAACAACGTAACACGGACGTCAATCACAGGAGAGCCAATAGAATCTGTGATCGTGCCGGTTAGCGTCTGAGCTGTAATGAGATTCCCAGCTAAGAATAGCAATGCGATAAACAGACAAATAAAATGACGCATATCAATAATTTAAACAATGAGTTATACTGCGATGATCGCAAAAAATCCATAGTGACTGAAATGACAAGAAGTTAACCTGTATGGAAAGATAGTTAAATAACCTACGTACTTTGCCGGTGCAATTCTCCAACTTGCAAAACCCACTATAATTCAATAGATGTACGCTATCAGAAACAGCATGTATTCTGCAAAGAAAAATCCCCAAAATCGCTTATAGAATCTTTGTACAGAGGCATGGCTCGCCAACTTAATCGTAAACGAATTGAGTACAAAAAGGACTAACAAAATAATATTACCATAGAAAAGCACGAGTGCCTGAAAGGATGGAGTTGGAGCGTGTATAGCATCAGGATACTTTAGCCAAATTGTTACCAGGTAGGTGAGTGTTATCAGAATTGTCCCTGTAATAAATACTGATTTGGGCGAATAAACAATGGCAAGTGTTTTAATTTTATATGCTGAATCTCCTTCCATGTCGGGAAGATCCTTAAACCAGGAAATTACAATGCTAAAAACTATTATGAATGCAGTAAGTATGATTACATCTGTAGGAACATTTACTGATTTATTCACTATATAATTAAAGACTGTAAATGCGCCTAAATTTATTAATATTCCGCGCACAAATGTTATTGCCAAAGCCGCAGTGAGGTGATGTTTCTTCAGGTAAATCGGTGGCATGGAATACGCCCAGCCAATCACAGCAGATAGAAAAATAATTAAAAAGAGATATGGTGAAATAATTAAAGCCAAAATCAAACTGAGGAGTAAAGAGACAACTACAATTATCTTTGCTTCTCGAATACTTAATGCGCCTGCTGGAATGGGCAGATAAGGTTTATTAATTTTATCAATATGTACATCTGCGATTTGGTTGATGCCGACAATAAATATATTACAGGTAATACCGATAGTAAGAGCCATCAATAATAGGAAAAGATGATCTGCTTTGCAATCCTGACATATAATTATGTACAAAGTAACAATGCTGATTGCACTGCCTATGATGGTATGCGGTCTGCTGAACTTCCATAGTGTAATAACTGTGTTCATATTATTTCGGTTCAACCTGGATTATGATCATCGAATTGAAATTATTTCTCAGTTTAATTATTTTTATTTTATCTCCATGACCAATAAATAGCTTTCTGTATCCTTCCACAGTACGCGATTTTAAAACAGACACTATTCCATCATAAGAAATGGTGAGTATATTAACAGGAATAATATAGGTAAAAAACAATCGTTTAAATGAGAAAGGTTTTACCAATGGAGTAAGTAATAAATTTCCAATGGTGGTCATAAATAATATTTTCACAAGAAAAAAGATGTTCGGCTCGAGTATTTCCACAAAAAAACTCCGGGAACCGGAAGCAAGCATATTTTGTGCAATCTTCAGTTTGTCTTCATCTTTGAAATGATGAAAGGCATTGAACATAGTATAGCAAACACCCGGCTGAAACTTCATTTCGAGAACATCCATACTTTGCGAGAGGTATGAAATTTTAAGGTTACTGGTAGATATTTTGTTTGGAAATTTATCAGTGAGTATAAGATGACTGAAGCAATTGCTTTCCTGGAAAATATGGACCGCCGGTTCTCCGCTACCTGAGCAGAGGTCAGTCATCGGCTGTTGAGTAAGTGAAAGCGATTTAATATAATTTATGAAGGCCTGATAAATAGAAAAACGGATCACAACAAATCCGATGAACTCAGTTTGAAAGTTTCTCAGCCATGTGGGAAAATGCGGAGAATCTTCGAGTTCGTTCATAGAATGAAAATTATAATTTAAATTTTTTGTATAGAAATAACCAGCGAAAAGCTAGGTTTCAATGATTTTTGGGAATCATATTCCCTGAGTGGCTATTTATAAATAGCTAAAGGGTAAAATTGTTTCAAGCAGTAAAAAAAGGTGAGTTTGCTTATCGTGCAATCCATTACACAATTTTGGATATAGATTATATAACTCACACATTGCTGTTGACTGGAAATTGTCCAAGAAGCGGTTCTGCCAGTTTTTTTTCTTGCATAAAATGTTAAGTTACTTCGTTATTGGCCATTAATGATCTCCTGCTGATGCCGAATTCGGGTAAGGGTAAAACTCGTGTTTTCAAGTACAACCTCGTCTAATAGCTTGCTCTTATCTGTTTGATTTAGTTACGTGTTTTTCCACTTCCAATCCCGGATTTCCGGCATGTCCTGACCATGTTCACGAATATAGGCATTATGCTCAACCAGTTTTTCGCTGATATACTTCTTTGTATAAATCCCAATTGCATCTAATCCCGTGACACGCTTTATTACAGCACCTACGAGGTGGAATCTATCCAAATCGTTTAGCACGACCATATCGAAAGGAGTTGTGGTTGTTCCCTGGCCTTTGTAACCCTTGACATGAAGTCGGGCATGATAAGTCCGGCGATAGGTTAATTGATGAATGAGTGAAGGATAGCCATGAAAGGCAAAAATGATGGGTTTGTCAATTG
>JALYSC010000509.1 GCA_030855005.1 Bacteroidota bacterium
CCAAGACTTATCCACAAAAACGGAGTTATTAACAAAAAGAAAAAAGTAGCAAAAAAGAAAAAATGATGATGATAATGACGATACTTGTTTAAGAATAGAAAAAGTCAACCTATTTCAGGCAAGCACACTAATTCTTACCTCTCTATTCCTTATTCTTTATTCTTCCATCCCTATTCCTTAGTCTTCCTTACTCACAGTCCTGCTTGCTTGGAGATTTCCAGCATACGGTCAATACTGGCCCTTGCATCGCGGATGACATCCTCCGGCAGAAGGATTTCAGGCAGTTCGTATTTCATGCTCAGGTATAATTTCTCCATCGTATTGCGACGCATGTGAGGACATTCATTACACGCACAGGTATTGGTGGGTGGTGCCGGAATAAATTGTTTCCCCGGACTACCTAACTCCATTTGATGAATGATGCCAGGCTCAGTAGCTACTATAAATTGCGTAGAAGGATCTGTTTTTGTAAATTTTAAAAGCTGACTCGTAGAACCGATAAAGTCAGCAATATCAAGAAGGTGATCTTCACATTCGGGATGTGCAATAAGTTTAGCTTGCGGATGCTGTATCTGTAGCCGTGCAATTCGCTCATGTGAAAAGATTTCATGCACCATGCAGGTTCCGTTCCATAGTATAAGTTTTCTTCCTGTTTTCTTTTGCAGATAAGCACCCAGGTTACGATCCGGAGCAAAAATGATTTCCTTATTCGCTGGTATGCTATTAATCACGTGAACCGCATTAGAAGAGGTACAACAAATATCAGTCAGGGTCTTCAGCTCTGCAGTACAATTGATGTATGAAACCACGACAGCATTGGGATGCATGTCTTTAAATTTTTTAAATAAATGTGCGGGGCATGAATCCGCAAGTGAACATCCCGCTTTAAGATCTGGCAATACCACTTTTTTATGTGGGGATAAAATCTTGGCTGTCTCCGCCATAAAATGCACTCCCGCGAATGCAATCATATCAGCAGGTGTAGCGGCTGCCTGCTGCGACAATCCAAGACTATCACCTATATAATCCGCAATATCCTGGATCGCAGATTCCTGGTAATAATGCGCGAGGATAATGGCATTCTTTTCCTTTTTGAGCTTTTTGATTTCTTCACGTAAATCAAGTCCCGGATCAATTGCTACATCCAGAAATCCTTGTGTCCGTAGAGGCTCAACATTAATTTCCTCCAATATTTCAGTACTCATTATTCTGCTGTTTGATTGCTGTAACAATATTAAGTCTTAATTCGCTCCAACAGAAACTGATTAAATCAGGGAGTGGCATAACTGATTGCATGAAATTTATTTGATCAGAAATACCGCAGGTATTTTATGGATTTCAGGCCATCCCGATTTTTTCCAGTCCGCCATCGTTTTAGTGAGCACAAAACCATCTTTCCCTCCAATGCCGGCTGCGATGCAAAACCTTCTTTTGGAATCCAGGGTACCAGCCGCAACTTCAAGTACCTGTCGGTTTCGGTATGGAGTTTCAATAAAAAGTTGAGTCGCATCATCCCGGTCAGCTCGCTTTTCCAGATCCTTAAGCTGGTTGCCTAACTCATTCTTTTTTGCACTGAGGTAACCATGAAAAGAAAATCGCTGACCCTCCAGGCCGGAGGCCATTAAAGCCATCATCAGGCTTGAAGGACCTGCCAGGGGCACTACCTCAATACCCATTCCCTGGGCTACCCGAACATAAAGATTACCCGGATCAGCGATAGCAGGTAGTCCGGCTTCGGACATTAAACCAATATTCTCTCCCTTCAACGCAGGGGCCAACAATTGCTCCAATTCTTTTAGATTACTTTGATCCTCAGGCATTTCAATAAACGTCATCGAATCTATTTTCTCCGGATGACCTGCCGCACTTACGAACCGTCTCGCCGTTCTGACCTTTTCTACAATATAATATCTAATAGAATGAATGATCCCTGTCACCTCAGGAGACATGCTTTCCAAACTATCTGCTACAATAGGCGTGGGTATCAGAAACAGCTTTCCTTGCTGTTTGGCCATAATCATATCTTTGATCCTCTAAATGTAACAGGTGGATTCGACATACACGATCAGGATAGATGCTTTTGAAGGTCCCTTTGACCTCCTTCTCTTTTTTATCGAACGCGATGAGCTCGATATCTATGACATACCCATTTTCAAAATTACCGACGATTTCCTATCATATGTCCACACTATGGAGCATCTCAATATTGATTTGGCTTCAGAATTCATCCTTGTGGCAGCCACCCTCATGCGGATTAAAGCCAAAATGCTCATCCCGCGTAAAGAAGTAGATGAACAGGGAAATGAAATAGATCCACGCGAAGAACTCATCCAGCGACTGCTCGAATACAAATCCTATAAAGAGGTAACTGAAGAATTACGCCGCAAGGAAGAATCACGGGGCATGTCATTTCCACGAGGAAACGTGGAAATTGAATTAAAGTCTTTAGCAGAAGAAGCTCTAGCCGACGCAGAACTTGAAAGTCTCACACTTTACAAGCTGATGCAAGCTTTCAAGCGGGTCATGGAACGTTTTGAAAACGCGAAGCTGAACAAAGTGCATACCATTATC
>JALYSC010000110.1 GCA_030855005.1 Bacteroidota bacterium
AAAAAGAGCAATAGATCCAATAGGCTAACCTGAACGAACAAAGCAAGTTTAAAATCCTCAATCGATCGCAGTATGAGGACAAACTGTTTTGGGTTGTTCACAAATTAAATCTTAAATCAACCAAAATGAAGGACATCATCATCAACATCAATACCAACTCGGAAGACGATTCCAAGGTTACAGTTAATATAATTGATGATTCAAAGGCAGAGTCACCAGAGGAGGAAACTTCTAAAGAGGAAAGTAAAGAAGTCAATCCTTCCGAAAAAGAATCCTCCAAAGAGGAAGCTCCGGAAATAAGTGATTCAAAAAAAATGGACAAGCCTGAAGAGGAGCATGCAAAAATGACTGATGAAAAAACAGAAACTCCGAAAGAAGAAAAGAAAGAAGATAATCCTGTGGAAAACAAATCATCCAGTGAAGACTCACTTCAAAAGGAAGATTCAAAAATGGATATGACTGCAGAAGAACATGCAAAAATAACTGATGAAAAAACAGAAACTCCAAATGAAGAAAAGAAAGAAGATACTACTTCTGTAAAAGAATCCACTAAGGATGAATCTTCAGAGAAAGACGAACCCACAAAAATGGACATGACTGCAGAAGAGCATGCAAAAATGAGTACTGAGAAACCACCAGAAAAGGAATCATCAAAGGATGAATCTTCCAGGAAAGGTGATCAAAAAATGGACATGACTGCAGAGGAGCATGCAAAAATGCAACACGGTTAATGCTCCAATGGGAATGCAGGGATACGACCATCACAAAATGATTGCAGATTTCCGGTTAAGATTCTTTATTTGTCTGGGGCTTTCCATTCCGATAATGATATTGTCTCCAATGCTTCAAATGCTTGTGGGTATAAATTGGCAATTTTCGGGTTCGCAATACGTTGCCTTTGCACTATCCACTGTTGTTTTCTTCTATGGCGGTTTTCCCTTTCTGAAAGGATTTTGGAATGAAATAAAAAGCCGTGCTCCCGGAATGATGATACTCATTGCAGTGGCTATTTCAACCGCGTATATATACAGTACAGCAACAGTGTTTGGTTTAGAGGGGGAAGATTTTTTCTGGGAGTTGGCAACATTAATTACCATCATGTTGCTTGGTCATTGGCTTGAAATGAAATCCATTGCAGGCGCATCCCGTGAACTGGAACTGCTTGTCCAGCTAAAGCCCGACCAGGCACATCTTGTAGCTGGTGATAAAATCAGTGAAGTAAAAACAGATTCCCTGAAAGAAGCCGACATCATTCTTATTAAACCAGGGGAAAAAGTTGCAGCCGATGGATTAATTGCCGAAGGAGAAAGTTATTTAAACGAATCCATGCTTACCGGCGAATCCGTTCCGGTAAAAAAACAAAGGGACAAAAAGTAATTGCAGGTTCTATCAATGGCAATGGTTCCATAAAAGTTACCGTTACACATGCCGCCAAAGATTCTTATCTCTCCAAAGTAATCAAGTTGGTTGATGATGCACAAAAATCCAAATCAAAAACACAACTGCTGGCTGATAGAGCAGCGCTCATTCTCACCATCCTTGCATTGACACTTGGATTCGGAACTTTTGCCTTTTGGCTGATCTATGGTGAAACACTTCAATTTGCATTGGAAAGAATGGTCACGGTGATCATTATAAGTTGTCCTCATGCACTTGGGTTAGCCGTACCATTGGTGGTGGCCATTTCCACAGCGCTGTCAGCTAAAAACGGGTTACTCATTAAGAACAGGACAGCGTTTGAGAACTCACGAAAAATAACCACCCTCATTTTTGATAAAACAGGAACACTTACCATCGGAAAATTTGAAGTCGCTAGAATTAAATCGTTACAATCAGATTTTGATGAAAATGAAATCATCCGGATTGCATCCGCATTAGAGCAAAATTCAGAACATCCCATTGCAACAGGGATACTTGCCAAAGCAAAAGAACTTATTATTACAATTCCGAAAGCAAATAATTTCAAAGCGATCACCGGAAAAGGAATTGAAGCAGAGGTAGATGGAAAAAATATCAAAGTTGTAAGCCCGGGTTATCTCAAAGAAAATAATATTTCATTGCCCGAAAATTATACAGACAACAATGCTGAAACAATTGTATTCATTATCGTGGATGGTAAATTAAGAGGGTACATAGCCTTGGGAGACAAAATAAGACCGGAATCTGCTGAAGCAATACAAACCCTTCACGACAATAAAATAAAATCCATTTTACTCACCGGTGATAATGCAAGAGTTGCTAAAAGCGTAAGCGATGAATTAAAGATGGATGGATATTTTGCAGAAGTATTACCGGATCAAAAATTAGAAAAGATAAAAGAGCTCCAGGCGAAAGGAGAATTTATAGCCATGACCGGTGACGGAGTAAATGATGCACCCGCATTAGCGCAAGCTGATATTGGAATAGCAGTGGGAAGCGGAAGCGACATTGCAGCCGAAACAGCAGGAATCATTTTAGTAAACAGCAACCCGAAAGACATTGCAAGTTTGATTTTATTCGGCAAAGCAACCTACCGCAAAATGATTCAGAATCTTTTGTGGGCAACAGGATACAATATTGTGGCTATACCGCTTGCAGCAGGTGTTCTTTATAAATGGGGTATTCTCTTGACTCCGGCAGTAGGTGCTGTATTCATGAGTGTAAGCACAATTGTAGTTGCTATTAATGCTAAGATGCTAAAAGTAAAATCAGTTTCTAAAAAATAAAATAATGATGCCTAAAATAAGAGTAGCTGTTAACGGATATGGCGTCATTGGCAAGCGCATTGCTGATGCTGTTGCTTTGCAGGATGATATGGAATTAGTCGGTATTGTTGATGTGGTTACTGATTGGCGAATTAAAGCAGGTGTAAAAAATAATCTAGCTGTTTTTGCTTTTGATCATGATTCATTTGAAAAAATGAAATCATCAGGTATCGGCGTTAAGATAACATTAGATGATTTAATTAAAAATGTCGATGTCATTTGTGATGCAACACCCAAAAAAATAGCTGCTCTAAATTTTGAAAAGTATCAAAAAGCTGGAGTTAAATCTATTTTCCAGGGCGGAGAAAAACATTCGCTAACCGGGCATTCGTTTGTGGCTCAGGCAAATTATGCAACTGCAATAGGAAGGGATTCTACAAGAGTCGTTTCATGCAATACAACAAGCATCGTTCGTATGATGGGTGCATTACGTGAAGCAGGAGTATTTAAAAAAGGACATGGTGTCCTTGTTCGCAGAGCTACTGACCCGTGGGAATCTGATCATTCAGGGATCATGAATACCATCGTTCCTGAAACTACTGTACCCTCTCACCAGGGACCCGATGCACAAACTGTAATACCGGGACTTGAAATTTCAACCGTTGCGTTAGTTGCAGCCCAAACCACCAGTCATTTTCATAGTTGGAATGTTGAACTTGCACGACCTTCTTCCAAAGAAGAAATATTAGCTATTTTCGAAAAAACACCAAGAGTTATTTTTCTCAGAGAAAGCGATGGACTCATCGCCTTAAATCATACAATAGAATTGATGAGCGATTTGGGAAGGCCACGCGGTGATATGTGGGAAGTGGGTCTGTGGGTAGATAGTTTGACGGTCATAGGCAATGCGCTTTACTTCAATTATCAGGTATATAATCAAGCCATCGTTGTGCCCGAAACTATTGATGCCATCAGAGCTTTGACAGGTATAGAGAAAGATGCAATTGTCTCTATGAATAAAACAAATAATTCATTAGGTATACTGCAAGGAGATATTTTCAAAAATATTTCCAAATGAAAAGATTCTTACCTGGACTACAATAGGGTTCTCTTGCGCGACAGTTGAATTTACATTATATCCGGAAAACCGAATGGAACTATGATCAAGAAGCTGTCCACAGATAAGGAACTTGAAAAGCTTCAGCAAGAATCATTCAATTACTTTTTGTTCGAAACTAATCCAGCCAACGGCCTTGTAATTGACAAGACCGCAGTGGATTGGCCAGCCAGTATTGCCGCTACAGGCCTTGCATTGGCAGCGTACACAGTGGGTGTCGAGCGGGAATTTATGTCACGTTCAGCCGCAGTAAAACGAACGCTCAATACACTGCGGTTTTTCTGGAATAGTCCACAAGGTCCTGAGCGCAATGCTACCGGATACAAGGGATTCTATTATCATTTTCTCGATATGCAAACTGGTCATCGCGCCTGGGAGTGCGAACTATCAACGGTGGATAGCGCTTTCCTGTTGGCAGGTGCATTGACGGCAGGGATTTACTTTAGTGCAGACACAACTGACGAGCAAGAAATCCGCACCCTCGCTGATGCGCTCTACCGACGCGTCGATTGGCAATGGGCACAAAATGGTGGTGAAACAGTCATACATGGTTGGAAGCCCGAAAGTGGATTTCTTAAATACCGATGGGAAGGCTACGACGAAGCTATGTTGCTATACATGTTGGGCTTGGGTTCGCCAACTCATCCATTGCCTGAGAGCAGCTACACTGCATGGGCTTCCACTTACCGTTGGGAAAAATGTTATGGATACGAATATCTATATGCCGGGCCATTGTTCACACATCAACTTTCACATGTCTGGATCGACTTTCGTGGCATTCAGGACGACTTCATGCGTGACAAGGGCATCGACTATTTCGAAAACAGTCGCCGCGCAACTTATGTGCAACAAAAATATGCGATCGACAACCCGCTCAAATTCGCGGCTTATGGTCCCCATTGTTGGGGACTTACTGCGAGCGAGGGCCCCGGCCCCGAGACGATTAACGTGGGAAGTGTAGAGCGCAATTTTTTTGACTACACAGGACGTGGCGTACCGTATGGACCCGATGATGGCACGATGGCTCCATGGGCTGTGGTGGCATCGTTGCCATTCGCCCCTGAGATTGTATTGCCCACGCTCAGCTATTGCATTCACCAGGCTAAATTAACAGAACACAACCCCTATGGCTTTAAGGCGTCTTTTAACCCGACCTACCCCGGGAATTCCGACCAACCCAATGGCTGGGTATCAAGGTGGCATTTTGGAATTAATCAGGGTCCGATTGTTTTGATGATTGAGAATTATCGAAGTGGCTTTCTCTGGCAATTGATGAGGAATAACCCATATATAGTTGCAGGCTTGAAGCAAGCAGGTTTTAGTGGTGGGTGGTTATGAATGTGACTGTTATAACATACGTATTTTACGGTTACCCAATCCACGTATGCCATACACCTTTCTACGTAGTAAGGAATAAATATCAAGCCATCCATGAAACCAGTTAACCGAGACATACTGACCATCAATGCAGGCTCGTCGAGCATCAGGTTTGGAATCTATTCATCTTGTGAGGTACCAGAACTAAAACTTTATGGCAATATATCCCGTATCGGACTAATCGATACTAAATTGCTATTCCATGATCTGAATAATAACCAAAAGGCCACTCAACCAATCAAAGCCACTACGCACAACGCAGCAGCAAATGCCCTCATTGATTGGCTCGAAACGCAGGATGCATTTGATTCGGTCGGAGCGGTGGGACACAGGATAGTACATGGCATGAAACATATTGAACCTGCAGAAGTATCTCAGGCATTGTTAGACGAGTTGCGAGACTACATCCCATTTGACCCGGGACATCTTCCACAGGAAATTGAAATGATGGAAATCATTCGAAGTCGATTTCCGAAACTAATTCAAATCGCTTGTTTTGATACTTCCTTTCATGCAGGCATGCCACGTGTAGCAAAGCTCCTTCCTATTCCGCGTCGCTATGAGGCGATGGGTCTTCAACGATACGGATTTCACGGACTCTCTTACGCTTATCTGATGGAAGAACTGAATCGTGTTGCCGGAAAAGAAAAAACAGAAGGGAAAATTATAATGGCCCATTTAGGAAATGGCGCCAGCCTTGCTGCCGTAAAAAATGGCAAAAGTATTGATACCAGCATGGGCTTTACGCCAACATCCGGATTAATCATGGGGACACGAACAGGTGATCTCGACCCGGGTATCGCATACTTCCTCATGCAAGTGGAGAAACTGAATGCGGAACAATTTAATGATCTAATCAACCATCATTCAGGATTGCTTGGTATTTCTGAAGAAAGTTCTAATATGCAGGACCTGCTGGAACATCAACATAAAGATTACCGTGCAGCAGAAGCCGTTGAATTGTTTTGTTATCAAACAAGAAAATGGATCGGTTCCTTTACGGCTGTCCTCGAAGGCCTGGATATACTTGTTTTTTCCGGTGGTATTGGAGAAAATGCGCCTGAAGTTCGCGCCAGGATATGCAATGGATTTTCCTTCCTTGGACTTGAATTAGATGAAAAAAGAAATGCTGAAAACAACCCTATTATTTCTACAGATAAAAGTCGTGTCTGTGTTCGTGTCATTAAAACAAACGAAGAGCTGATGATCGCAAAATCTGTTTGCGCTCTTTTAAATATGGCAATTAAAAAATGATTCTCTATGGAAGTCAAAATGGAAAATGAAACGAATACACCCCTATCATCGGAATCACTGCATAAAATAAATGCATACTGGCGTGCAACAAACTATTTGTCTGTAGGGCAAATTTATTTGTATGATAATCCATTACTCAAAGTGCCACTTACACTAGATCACATAAAGCCTCGCCTACTGGGACATTGGGGTACGACACCAGGTCTTAATTTTATTTATGTCCATCTCAACCGCGTCATCAAAAAATATGATCTGAATATGATCTACGTCACCGGCCCCGGGCATGGCGGCCCCGGATTAGTTGCTAATACATATCTGGAAGGAACCTATAGCGAAATGTATCCTGACATCACACAAGATGAACAGGGGATTAAAAAGTTATTCAAACAGTTTTCATTTCCGGGCGGTGTTCCCAGTCATGTATCTGCCGAAACACCGGGATCCATTAATGAAGGCGGTGAACTCGGTTACTCGCTGGTGCATGCTTATGGCGCAGTGTTTGATAATCCGGATTTGATTGCAGCTTGTGTAGTAGGAGATGGAGAGGCGGAAACAGGAGCATTGGCAGCATCCTGGCATTCCAACAAATTTTTAAATCCCGTACATGATGGCGCTGTACTTCCAATCCTTCACCTTAATGGTTATAAAATTGCAAGTCCTACTGTCCTTGCACGAATTTCAAGAGAAGAATTAGAGCAGCTGTTTAACGGTTACGGATACAAAATTTATTGGGTAGAAGGGTCAGATCCAGATGAGGTTCATCAGCTAATGGCATCAACGCTTGATTCAGTTGTCCCAGAGATAAAAGAAATTCAATCAGAAGCACGCAGGGACAGATTTAAAAAACGCCCTCAGTGGCCAATGATTATTTTCAGTACACCCAAAGGATGGACTTGTCCTAAAGAAGTTGATGGCAAACAAGTAGAAGGAACATGGCGCTCACACCAGGTACCGTTGGCTGAATTGGCTACAAAGCCTGATCACGTAACAATTCTTGAGCAATGGATGAAAAGTTATAAGCCTGAAGAGCTTTTTGATGATGAAGGGCGATTATTTGATGACCTATCTGAATTGGCCCCACATGGAATAAAGAGAATGGGAGCAAATCCGCATGCAAATGGAGGATTGCTTTTGCAAAAACTGAACATGCCTGATTTCAGGGATTATGCAGTACCTGTAATAGAACCCGGCACAATGAATGCTGAGGCCACACTCATTATGGGCGCTTTTCTCAGAGACGTGATGAAACTCAATCTGGGTAGCAGTAATTTCAGGGTTTTTGGCCCGGATGAAACAGCATCAAACCGGCTGACACCTCTTTTTGAAATTACCGGGCGCACATCAACTGCTGAAATATTGGAAACCGATAATCATCTATCTCCTGATGGACGTGTGATGGAAATATTGAGCGAACATTTGTGTCAGGGATGGCTCGAAGGATATTTATTGACAGGCAGACACGGATTATTCTCATGCTATGAAGCATTTATTCATATTATCGATTCGATGTTCAATCAGCATGCTAAGTGGTTGCAGGTTTGCCGGCATATTCCATGGCGAAGGCCGATAGCATCTTTAAACTACCTGCTGACATCACATGTATGGCGGCAGGATCATAATGGCAACAGTCATCAGGATCCCGGATTCCTTGATCATGTGGCTAATAAATCATCGGACATCATTCGCATCTATCTTCCACCGGATGCGAATACACTTTTATCGGTAACCGATCATTGTCTGCGAAGTCAAAACTATATTAATGTAATTGTCGCCGGCAAAAATCCGGAATTACAATACTTGGATATGGAGTCTGCCATTAAACATTGTACAGCAGGGCTCGGCATCTGGGAATGGGCGAGCAATGATAATGGACTTGAACCTGATGTGGTGATGGCATGCTGTGGTGATGTGCCTACCATGGAAACACTGGCTGCCGTTGAAATACTACGGGAACATTTTCCGGAATTGAAAATCAGGGTCATTAACGTGGTGGATTTAATGACACTCCAGTCTCAGGGTGAACATCCGCATGGATTGAGTGACGACGATTTTGATGATCTGTTTACAATTGACAAACC
>JALYSC010000510.1:0-1518 GCA_030855005.1 Bacteroidota bacterium
AGCTTACCCTGATGGCGAAAACTGGATCACTGCTTACAAAACCCTTGTAGAGGCCTTAGCACAGAGTAATGTAGCTGGGCAGACTGAAGAGATCTGGATCGCTGACGGAACCTATCGCACCACTACTAATACAGATCGAACCAATTCCTTTGTGATCTCAAGAGGAGTAAAAATCTATGGTGGATTTACAGGGAACGAAACAGTGCTTTCCCAGCGCAATGCAGATACCAACGCAACAATTCTTTCAGGTGAAATATCCGATCCTATGATGTCAGAGGACAATGCTTACCATGTCATTCGGGTTGGACAAATAGTTGATACCGTGCTTATGGATGGTTTCAGGATTTGTTGTGGGTATGCAAATTTGCCCGGCGAAGAAACAGGTGGAGGTATATATATCGACGCGACTAATACCAGCATCATTCAAATCAGTGATTGCGTATTAACTTTAAATAAAGCGCCTGATGGAAGTGCCATTTTTAATCGAAGCCGGTTACTAATTGAAGATTGCTTAATTTCTAACGATCCCGGTGCATTCATTCCCGGCAGTTTAATATTAAACAGTGGACCCTCTGCAGAACTTCACATAACAAATTCACAGGTAACACAACTATGCCCGGGCTGTCCGGAAGCTATTCGAAATACAGGTGGAGCTATTATGAAAGTTTCAGCGTCAGTCATCATTGATCGTCAATAATGTAGCGTACTATAATATATATCTTCATCTACGAAGTTGATATTCGACTCCAAGCACAAAGCTTCTTGTCAAACCATCCGGGCGAGCCTTTCTGACCACTAAAGGAAATCCCATATTTACTCCGAGTCCTCTTCGCTCAGAGAAACGCCATTCAAAATAAAGTGAGGCATTAAGTGTCAACCCATCTGATCCAATTATAGGTTGCAATGCACCACCACTATTTCTGTATTGATCTTCATCAAGATGATAGATGGGTACAAGACCAGCAGTCAAATTCAATTTATTACTCAATTGGAAAGGATAAGCAATGCGTGCCACTACATCCGCTTTACGTTGGAAACCATTTGTAATCGGAAAGCTTGCCAATATCGAATCCGGCTCCCATACTTCGGGCATATAAGTATTTTCGTTTTGAGTAAGTGGTTGCTGAAAAGCCAGTACAAACAATAATTTCTTGACATTGTATCGGAGACCGACAATAAGATCAAGTGTACCCAGCGTTGTTTGATAATCCATTGGCAAAGACTTACCGTCTACTTGCTTGTTCCCCTTAAGTCTTGATATCGGCCCTTTCATTCCGGCTGAAAATGACAACACAGCTGTAGGATGATAATTGAGATTGAGAAATGCATCTCCGAATCCGGCTACGGAAATACCATTGCCTGTATTATAAACATAATTGACTCTGGCATCCATACTAAATTTTGGACCTATCCGACTAGTGGAACTGAGATAAGGACTGATGGATAAAACTGAAAATTCACCGGCACCAATAGCCACACCAGCATTCAAAGCATTTTTAAACTCGACAGTGGTTACTC
>JALYSC010000510.1:1528-2563 GCA_030855005.1 Bacteroidota bacterium
TGCAAAGACAATACCAAACGAAATGAAAATTGAATATTTAACCATAACCTGGCTTATTTAATGATCCAAAATAGGAATGAAACTACAAATGGTAAAATTCGATTGTCATGCACGAAAAAATATTAAGTTGTCCGCAATGTTTTCATCAGGTCGTATCATAACACTGCAGATCGAACAACATTTTCTTGAGATGATTGATGTGGCGTTCCATATCATCATGTCTCTGGGATTGATGAGAGGCTAATTGTTTGTGACCTTTTCCCAAGCTTTCTTTTTCAATTTTCTTAAGCAGGTGCTTGCGTTCTTCCATCATCCTGACAGCCACCCACAATGTCGTACTGGCTGTCTCCGCCTGCTTGATGACAAGATCTTTTTCGGTATAGGCATGACCGATATGACATCGATACCGTTTGATAATATCATCTTCCATTGACCAAAGATTACCACCGCAATCGGGACAGGCGAATACACTAATTTTGCCAATCTTCTCAACTTCCGCTATACCAACAGCGGTAGTTTCTGCAATTTTGGACTCCGCAATGACATCTTTGGGCACCGCCTGCTTTCTTCCTGTCTTCAGCCTCGTAATAGTAGCTATAAGAGAACCGATTTCATGGAGAGTCACGACATAGTCAACATCGAGATTATTGATTACAGAGAGTGGCATGTCAGGATACTCAGCTTCATTAGGATCTTGCACGACACAGGTGCCACCACTTCGCTTGATGGCAGACATGCCTGATGTCCCATCATCCAGCATTCCGCTGAGTATGATACCTATCGCATGTGAACTAAAGGCAACTGCGGCAGAGCGAAATAAAACATCGATAGAGGGACGAAACCTGTTTTCTTCCGGCCCTCCACCCAAAACAAATTTGTTGTCCTTGACAAGCATGTGTTGATTAGGCCTCGCAAT
The DNA here is from genome assembly GCA_030855005.1 of Bacteroidota bacterium. Lineage (GTDB taxonomy): Bacteria > Bacteroidota > Bacteroidia > Chitinophagales > Saprospiraceae > Opimibacter. Next base: position 2,445 of record JALYSC010000510.1, read on the forward strand.
ATATACGATATCAGGTTTTATATCCCCTCCGTCGACGACGAGCTGGCAGTGCATTTCAGTCACCTGATTTAGACGGTGCACTACAAAATCTCCTATCCCTTTGCGCGACAGATGAAGCA
>JALYSC010000511.1 GCA_030855005.1 Bacteroidota bacterium
ACCTGGAGAGGATTTATCGTTGGGATTTAGCAAATATGTACAATACTATGATGTCCTTGGAAAGGTTACCCTGGATTCCTTGTCAGTACCGCGCTCGAATGATATTAAGTTGTTTCCCGGAGTATACCAAAGGCATCGTTTTGGTATCATTTTTACTTCTGTCATGCATATCCCGAGAGATGCGTGCTATGATTTCTATCTGGAATCGGATGATGGTTCTGTGCTATGGCTGAATGAAAAGCTCATAATAGATAATGACAGTACCCATAAAATGACTGTCAAGCGTGACACACTTCCTATGAAGCAAGGGGATTACAATCTTAAGCTTTGGTATTGCAATACATATGCATCCTATCACGGGCTGATTTTCAAAGTTAAACCTGTTGCAGACAGTATAAATTGTGAAGGGCAAGAACAGAATTATAAGACGGATACACGCATTGTATTAAAGAATGTTCTGTTTGATTTTAATTCATCGATTATTTCTGCAGCAAGCACCAAAGAACTTGATATCCTAGTAGCAGCATTGAATCAAAGAACGATTTCTAAGCTTTCAATCGTTGGGCATACAGATAATGTAGGGACCGAAATTTATAATCAGGAGTTATCCCTCAAGCGTGCCCAAGGCGTTTCAAACTATCTTAAAACCAAATTAAAAAAAGGACTTCTTATAAAAGCCGAAGGCAAAGGCTCTTCCATGCCAATTACGTCAGACAAAGATGAAGCCTCTCTTCAACTAAATCGAAGAGTTGAGATATTTATTGAATGATATTCAGATACATATCCCGGTAGGTTGGCATGGCATCAGGAAGATTGTAAGGTGGTCGAAGCAAGATCCCTTCCATCGGCCGACCCCGACCCCATTCGATTTTCATGATTAGCTTCTGCGAAACATCAAATTAGAAAACACCGAGGAGCGCTATTGCCCTCTGCTCTCCCGAAGCAATTTCTTAAGAAATGGCAGGATCCTCGTGCTGAGCTTGTCGAAGTATCCTTGGCACTACGATTTGCTCTATGCCTTATGCTCTCTGCCCAATATTCTTGGCCTATGCTCTTTACTCCAGACCGCCAGTCTTTTCATCCGTACCTTTGCTTTAGAAAAAGTAACTCTATGCCCATCAATTTACCTGAAACCAAGCAGCCCCGCGTCGTTATTGTAGGTGCCGGATTCGCAGGCATCAATCTGGCCCAGACTATATCCAATGATGATTACCAAATAGTCGTCATAGACCGGAATAATTTCCATCAGTTTCAACCTCTTCTATACCAGGTAGCGATGTCAGGAATAGAGCCGAGTTCGATTGCTTTCCCTCTTCGTAAACTCCTTCGTAAGAGGAAATCTACCCATATCCGTGTGGCTGAATTGCTTTCCGTCAATCCCGATGAAAAGTATTTAACTACCAACGAGGGGCGGGTCAATTATGATATTCTTGTATTGGCCACCGGAGTGACTACTAATTTTTATGGTAATGCAAATATTGAAGCAAAAGCTTATTCGCTAAAATCCATTTCTGATGCATTGCTGCTTCGCAATGTCATTTTGTATGATCTTGAAAAAGCACTTACTATCCGTGAAGATGATGTGCGTCAATCTTACATGGACATTGTCATCGTTGGAGGCGGGCCAACTGGAGTAGAGATGGCAGGTTCTCTTGCTGAAATGAGAAAATTCATACTGCCTAAAGATTACCCTGAACTACCATCAGGTGAAATGAATATTCATCTGATCGAAGGCACTAAAGAATTATTGGCTTCCATGTCCGATAAAGCTTCTGAAAAATCCCTCCAGTACCTGCGAAAGATGGGGGTTGAAGTATTAACTGAAGTTCGAGTGACAAATTATGATGGTCACGAAATCACTCTCAATGATGGTCGCAAATTATATTCCCGAAAAGTGATCTGGGCTGCAGGTATTACCGGGACAGTTCTACAGGGATTACCTGTTGAATGTTATACCCGCGGCAACCGTCTCGTCGTGGACGAATTTAATGCATTAAAAGGTGTAAAAGATATCTACGCGCTTGGTGATAACTCATACATGGAAGAAGGAAACTATAAAGGTCATCCACAGGTAGCACAACCCGCCATCCAACAGGCTAAGCGTCTTTCAAAAAACTTAAACGGAAAAGCGCAGGGAAAAAAGATGATTTCCTTTCACTACAAAGATCTGGGTAGCATGGCAACGATTGGTCGAAACAAAGCTGTTGCTGATTTACCATTTGCTAAAACACAGGGCTTCATTGCCTGGATACTTTGGCTTGTCGTCCACCTCAAATCCATCCTTGGTGTTAAAAATCAAATTTTTGTTCTCTTCAATTGGGTATGGTCTTATATAACGCTTGATCAAAGCCTGCGCATTATTGTTCGTCCCAAAATCAAAAAGTCTGATCCGGAATAAACAACCTATTAATAAGTAAGGCACCCTGATACAGGATGCCTTGTTCGATCGTCCCAACAAGTATTAATCCTTAACGCACCTCACCGAAAGGCCTTTACCTTTAAATATTTCCAGGTCGGGGCCTGCAATATTCCAGTCTAAAAGATTTGTGTTATAC
>JALYSC010000512.1:0-1442 GCA_030855005.1 Bacteroidota bacterium
AAATAAAATAGAGTGCAGTTTTCCATTTTTGCGGATAGAAAATAAATAACATCAAAGCAACCACTCCAAAAATCTTGATGTAGATAGATAATACAATGCACATCATCGCCCAAAAGAACTTTTGTCTTTCACATAAAGCAAATGCAAGGATGATCAGTCCTGCCATGAGCCCATTGGATTGTTCATTCTGAAGAGAAGTAAGTGATTCGATCAGACAGGCCAACAGAATAAAAGCCTTTTGCTTTTGATTCAACATTGGCAGAGCATAGATGGCAATTGCAAGTAAAAGGGAATTGATTGTATTCCAGCAAATCAATCCAATCGAATCAGGCAGGTACGAAAAGGCACCAAAAAGGAAGGAGAATGTTGGACTGTATTTGTAGAGATCCCATTGTTCCACCATGAAATGAGAGTAAAGGTCCTTATGCTGGATGAGGTGAAACCAGGATTGCCTAAAGATGATGTAGTTGTTATAAGCGCTGTAATCTTTCCCACCGGAGATCATTGCAGAATTATCGAGCGAAAGAGCCTGCAGGCTTGCGAAGACAGCAGATAAAGTGAATAAGCCAAGAATGAACCGTTGATCTGTGATCCATTTAAATCGCATCATGCAAATAAGTTGGAAGACTTGTTGAGAGCAAATCTCTGATAATTCCATCGCTTATTTCATAGGTATGTCATGGCAGTCGGAATGCCTGTATCATCTCACGTTTGCCTGGAGCTCCAGCTATGCGGTTGACTTTGAATCCGGCTTTTTCGATTGTTCGTCGCACCTCACCTCGTGCACAATATGTAACGAGGCAAGCTCCTTCATCCATTTTTGAACCAATTATATCAAAAACATCCTGGCTCCATGCTTCAGCGTGTTCTCCCGGAGAGAATGCATCGAAAAAGACGCAATGAAATTTATCCTCAAGGCCTAGTTGATTAAAACCTGATAACCGTTGAAATGAAAACTGATCTTGTGTAAAAGCTGGCTCAGTATGAAGACGAAGAAATGTTTCAGATTCCTCAGAAGCAGCGAGGTAGTCCGCATACTGGAGTTGTTTTGCAACGCTGAGATCGATAGGGAAAAGTTCAATGCCTGAATATTGAATCTCTACGCCTTTCTTTTTTGAAAAGAGAAAAGCTAAAAAGGCATTAAGGCCGGTACCAACACCGAATTCCAGAATTTTGATTTGGCGATAACCTTGTTGTGTACTTAAGCCATGCTGGATGAAGACGTGACGGCTTTCACTGACTGCTCCATTAATGGAATGGTAGGTAGCATCAAAAGACCTGCTGTATAGTGTGGGAGAGCCATCAATAGTAGTGATGACGTAGACATCGTCCGGACCCAACGTGGATAGGGTCGGATAGATGGTCATTGTGGTGGTGCTAAAAGATGTAAAAGTCTCAGGTGGGAGGTGGTATCCTCTAATGGTGATCGGTAGCCTGTGCGG
>JALYSC010000512.1:1452-2541 GCA_030855005.1 Bacteroidota bacterium
TGCGGCTAAAAACCGATTAGCAGGAAGGTGAACTTGCCGGCATTTCAGTGCAGGCATCAACAGAAAAGTCACTTGGGCATCCGTAACCTTTGTTACAACCAGTGGACATGGCAAAACAAGCAACGAGTCCAAAAGTGGTGAGGATGAGTTTAAAAGAAGATACTTTCATGATTTACAATCGTTTAATTTGAACCGGTTGTTGTGCCGGACACAGTCTTATAATCGTTTAAGGGGCAAAATTATTTTATTTGAACCGCTTTTTATGAAAAAAGTTAACTCAAAAGGCCAAAATCATTGAAAATGAGGATACATTTTATTGCGATCGGGGGAAGTATCATGCATAGTTTGGCAATTGCCATGCACCATAAGGGCCATCATGTGAGTGGTTCGGACGATGAAATATATGAGCCGAGCAGAAGCAGACTCCTTAAAGTTGGACTACTTCCATCCGAATTTGGCTGGCGTCCAGAGGTCATTGACGAGTCCCTGGACCTTGTAGTTCTGGGTATGCATGCCCGAAAGGATAATCCTGAATTGATCAGGACAAAGGAGTTGGGCCTCAAAATTGAATCATTTCCAGAGTTTATTTACAGTTTGTCTTCAGACAAAATTAGAGTTGTGGTCGCTGGAAGTCATGGAAAGACCTCCACATCTGGCATGATTGCTCATGTTTTGGACAAATCTGGAATAAAGGCTGACAGGATGATCGGCGCGGCGATTGGAGATCTTGATCCTGTATCGATTTCAGATGCAGGAATTATTGTCCTGGAGGGAGATGAGTACCTGAGTAGTCCAGATGATGAAAGACCAAAATTCCTGCATTATAAACCGCAAATAGCGGTGATTACGGGAATAGCCTGGGATCATATGAATGTGTTCCCAACGTATGAGTCTTATAAAGCTCCCTTTCGTCAACTGGTACAATCACTAGGTGAAAATGACACCCTGATCTATTGTAAGGATGATGCAGATCTTGTGCAGATGATTGCTGATGTCTCCCATGCAGGAACACTGATTCCATATTCCGTTCTTCCCTATGAAATCGAAGATGGAAATGTTACGCTAAAAGATGATGATGGTGTCTTACAT
>JALYSC010000513.1 GCA_030855005.1 Bacteroidota bacterium
AAAAAGCAAGCAAACAAGGATTCCCTGTTCACAGGCCATATGTTGAACTCAATAAAGCGGAGAAAAAAATATTGTGGGAAGGTAGCGGAGACATATCCGGTATCCATTCTTATTTTAAAGAACTAGAACAGGCGAGTTATAAAATTCAAAATCGTGTGACACTTGCCCGCTACAGAGGTCGTACGATGTGTACAGATTGTGGTGGTGGCCGTCTTCGTCCTGAAGCAACTTATGTCAAAGTGAGTGGTAAATCACTTCCTGAACTCGCCGACATGTCTGTGAAAGACCTCAAGATTTTTTTTGAAGAAGTCACTTTCACTCCTTATGAAGAGATGACTGCTAAACGGATCTTGCTTGAAATCCGGAATCGCCTTCAAACCATGAGTAATGTCGGACTTGGATATCTGCATCTCGAACGTATCTCATCAACACTAAGTGGTGGTGAAACGCAACGAATTCACCTTACGCGCAATCTGGGAAGTAACCTCACAAGTTCATTATACATTCTGGATGAACCCAGCATTGGACTTCATCCAAAAGACACTGCACAATTGCTAAATGTCCTGCATGATCTTCGAGATCTTGGCAATACTGTTGTGGTAGTAGAACATGAAGAAGAAATCATTCGTGAAGCAGATTACATTGTGGATGTTGGTCCTGCAGCAGGTATTCATGGTGGTGAAATAGTATATCAGGGACAGTATCTGGATTTTATTGAAAATGGAGATGCCGTCAAAAAGAGTTTGACTCATCAATACCTTACCGGAATTAAAAAAGTGCCGACACCTAAAAAGCGTCGCACCTCAGCTAACAAGATATTTATCCAGGGAGCGCGCCTGCATAATTTGAGAAATGTCAATGCTGAAATTCCTCTCTTTTGTATGACTGTTGTTACCGGGGTAAGTGGATCAGGAAAAACCACACTTATTCGTCATGTACTTGAACCTGCATTGTCGAATGTACTAGGTGTAACATCGGGATCCAACGCGCATCTTCTAAAATCACTGAGTGGAGATATCCAGCGCATTGAAGGAATTGAAGTGATTGGCCAGCAGGCATTAGGACGGAGTTCGCGATCAAATCCCATAACGTATATCAAGGCGTATGATTCCATTCGCAAGCTGATGACGGATCAACATCTTGCCAAGGTGAATGGATTCAAGCCCAAACACTTTTCTTTCAATGTTGAAGGAGGGCGTTGTGAGACGTGTAAGGGTGATGGAGAAATTATAGTTGAAATGCAATTTCTCGCGGATGTAAAACTTGTGTGTGATGAATGCGGAGGAAAACGTTTTCAAAAACAGATTCTCGAAATTAAATACAAAGGGAAGAATATCTATGATATCCTCGGTATGAGTGTGGACGAGGCTATTGAATTTTATTCGGAAGAAAAAGATATCGCGGAAAAATTGCAACCACTTGCCGATGTTGGGCTTGGATACATTAAACTTGGTCAGGCTTCCAGTACATTATCAGGTGGCGAAGCACAGCGTGTCAAACTGGCTAGTTTCCTGACTCGTGAACGCAATGACAAACATTTGTTATTCATCTTTGATGAGCCAACGACCGGACTTCATTTTCATGATATCAATATTTTGCTTAACGCATTGAATGCGCTGGTGGAGAAAGGACATACAGTGGTGATCATCGAGCATAACCTTGAAGTCATCAAGACAGCGGACTGGGTGATTGACCTTGGACCCGGAGGTGGAGATGAAGGTGGACATCTTGTAGTACAGGGTACACCTGAAGAGGTTGCGAAAAACAAAGATTCAGTTACGGGCTCTTATCTGAAGGGTAAATTATAACTTTCGATCCGGGACAACATAAATCACCCACCTCATGAATGCCTGCACCTAACCTCTTCCGACAAAAAATGTACGAGGTTGTATTCAAGATGGATACACCAGCCGGCAATCGATTTGACATTGTTGTCATCGGATTGATTCTTACCAGTGTCACCTTTGTCATTCTTGAAAGTGTTGGAAGTATTAGTGAACGGTATGAGAAGGAATTTAACATCATTGAATGGGGCTTTACAATCTTATTCACTTTAGAATATATTTTGCGGATCTACGCAGCTCGTGACCGGATCAAATTCATCACTTCCTTTTTCGGTCTTGTTGATTTTTTTGCTATCGTTCCAACCTATCTGGGAATTTTCTTTCCTGGTGGAGAAACACTCCTTATCATTCGGGTACTAAGGTTATTGCGCATCTTCCGGATCTTTCAAATGGGTCACTTTGTCAGGGAAGGGGCAGTCGTGGCAAGTGCTTTAAAGGCAAGTAAAATAAAGATCATCATCTTCCTTAGTTTTGTGTTGATTGCTTCTGTCTTCATGGGTGCATTGATGTACATGGTAGAAGCAAAATTTAATCCTGCGATTGAAAATATACCTGAAGGAATATACTGGGCTATAGTAACATTGACCACAGTTGGATATGGTGATGCCATACCAGTGACCGATGGTGGAAAATTACTTGCAGCCATCGTAATGATAATGGGTTACGCAGTGATTGCTGTTCCAACCGGGATTGTT
>JALYSC010000111.1:0-1459 GCA_030855005.1 Bacteroidota bacterium
CTATTATGCACTGATTAGGAAGCATTAATGAAGTGAAAGTGGATAAATAAGCATCAAGTTTTGCACCCGCAATTTTTAATCCTTCATACATAGCAGCTTCAGGACTGGTCTGGTTATATAAGGTCCCCACGATAGACCTCTCTTCATCAGTAAATAAAGGAATATTGATAGCACCTGGAATATGGCCAGCAGAAAACTCACCTGGTGATCTGACATCAATGAACTGATACTGGCTTAGTGCAGGCAGCAGATTGCTGATATCTTTCATATCATTCATACGCTGCTAAGATACAAGGGTCTTAAAATAAAAAAGGAAGCTAACTTCTTAGCTTCCGATAACAAAAGACCAGATTAGTATGAAAAAACTCTACTTTATAATTTAACATTAATTTATGTCCGATAGAAATAGACAGAACGATTGATGAGATACAATGGTACTGCATCATAGCCCGAAACATTCATCCGATCTACAAATGTTGATTATTCTTCGACAGATTGTATCACCGTAATAATCAGTGCAAGTATATCTGTTAGTACTGCCACTGATCCTGATACTGCATAAAAAGAAGAGCAGTATTATACGCATCATCATTAGCCCGATGTGGTGTTCCTTCAAAGTCAATCTCACTAAACTCGAGCGCCTTGAGTAAACCAACTTCTTTACCTATATGATGAATCTCAGCATATTGCGATTTCAGATTAATACTTTTTGGAAGCATGTGAAAATCAATGTCGTGAGCACGACATTCATCCGCGATGATAGACATATCTTTTCCTCCCCAGGTACATATCAACTGAGGCTGATCAAGTGATTCAAGCCAGTCAATAAATTCCGGGAATACAACATCAAATTTTTTGGCCTTATTAACCTGCTCTTGAGTAATGGTTGTCAGTTCGGTACAATAGGCAGAAAGTCTAGGATGATCCGTGGGTTTGATAAATCGTTGGTACTGATCTACCCACTCACGATAACCATTGACGCAGAATGCAGCTAGCTCAATGATTTCCTGCGTACGATTCATATCATTACCCTGCCAGCATGTAGCTTCGAGGTCAAGAATTATAAAATTCATTTGCTTTTATGCTTATACGGGTTCCTGCAGTTTTTCCTGCGCATCATGTATCTTATCCGGCTCCCAGGTGATCATCTCTTCAATGTCATACCCGGTAAGACGGTTTTGATAGTAATAAACCAAAAGCGGATTTTTAGGGATAATATTATCCTGGTTGCCAAACTTTAATGGAAGTACGGCATGAAATGTTCCAAGATGCTTGATGCCATGTTTTATTGCATCTTCAAGCTCAAGTGTATGCAGTTCAGTCTGTATTCTGATTTTTCCTTCTTTCTCCATTTCCTTTAGTACCATGAGGTATTTAAAATACGTCTCTTTGAAAAGCTGATAGGGAATGGATAACATATCTATAGGCAAACGCAACATCGCATAGAGATCCATTGAAG
>JALYSC010000111.1:1469-2506 GCA_030855005.1 Bacteroidota bacterium
TAAATGCAGCCAGATGACTTGTCAGTGCAACATAATACCGCTCATAGTTTTCAACGACTTTCTCTGCCAATTTGCGGGTGTACACAGATTCACGCTGTCGATTAGCTTCAATTTTTCCATGCAGAGAAAAATATTCACGAATGTCAACAATCTGTCCTCGTTCATCAACACTTCTCGCTTGTCCGTCAAGAGTATAACCCAACACATCAATCGGTTCCCCAAAGGATAAATGAATTTCACTCGATTGAGAGAAAAATTTCCAGGCAAATGAAAGGATGCTTCGCACAGTCAAAGTCTTCTTTCCACTGCCAACATATTTTTCTTCTCCCGTTGATTTCAGATGGCTGTTGATCAGTGCCTGTGCTTCAAGTGTACAGTGGTATCCGATAATAAGCGGAACAACAATAATTTTTTGGTCTCTCCCACTTTCATAAATAGATCGCTGAGCAGATAACAAAGAATTCAAAAGCCCATATTTTAATTCACGCTCAATGGCACCGGATCTTGATCGTGTTCCTCCGGGAAAAAATAAACTATTTGTGCCACGCTCAAGCATCACCTGTGACATAAATTTCAAGCTATCCAGATATACGGGGTTTTTCTTTCGACGATCTACCTTATATGCACCAAGACGTGTCATATAAAACGCGAAGAGTTCAGACTCGTACAAATTCAGACCTGCACCATATGAAAATGCAGGAAGGCCCACCACTGAATCTAATGCGTACCCAATCATGATGCTGTCAAGATTTGACAAATGCGTTGGCAGCACAACTACGGTTCCGTAAGTAAACATATTACGCACATGATCCACATCACCATGTAGTTTGATGCGCTCATATAATTGCAGACGAGTACTCCATAGTCTACGGAATTTTTTTCCGGCAGCGGCATTCAGCAATCTCTTAAAGAAAATAGTCAAAAATTTCCGTGCAAATAAAAATGTGGTCTCTTTAAAATTTCCGGCAATTTCAGTTGTATATCGATGAATAATCCGTTTAAGCAATTCCACATTATTCTGCTGCTTAATGTCCGGC
>JALYSC010000111.1:2516-8383 GCA_030855005.1 Bacteroidota bacterium
TTCTTACTCTTTTCCAGAATTGCTCTTCTTTAGGTGGATCTACCTTCCATGGATTTTCTTTCAAACGAATGAGCTCGAGGTAACTTACACGTGAGATAAGGTCTCCAATGCGGTCGCCATGTTTCTCCACGATATGCGCCAGTGTTTGATCATCTACTGTAGCAATAAGTCCGTCCCTGTCCTCATACAATTTGTGGATTGGCCATTGCTTGATATCTGGCATCAGCGGCGGATAGATCTTTATTTTCTTCTTCAAAGCTATAGTTTGGCAAAAATATCATTCAAATGATGGATGTAATCAAGGATTTCCTGCCTGCCGACATCCTTCATGCTACTTGTTACAATTTTCGGAGGCATTGTCTCCCACTCTGTCAGCATGGCATCTTCGTATGCCGCCAACGCATTTTGTAACTCCATGGGTTTAAGTTTATCTGATTTGGTAAAGAGGATGCAGAAAGGAATACTTTTTTCCCCTAGGTAGTTCATAAATTCTCTGTCATTTTCAAGCCTTTTGTGCCGAACATCTATGAGTAGAAAAGTACAAACGAGATTTTCGCGCCCCATTACATACCCATCAATCAAGGCTGACCATTCTCCTCTGGTAGATTTTGAGACCTGGGCAAAGCCATATCCTGGCAAATCAGCAATCATCCATGGACTCTCTTCTTCCACCTTAAATAGATTGATGGATTGGGTCTTACCGGGCTTTTTAGAAGTGCGGGCGATTTCGTCCACACCCGTGATATAATTGATAATGGAAGACTTTCCGACGTTAGACCTACCTATGAAACAATACTCCGGTTCTTTCAATGCAGGACAGACCGACACACTTTTATAGCTGCCGATATAGTGAATATCTAATGTGGATTCCTGCATGGATGGAGGTGGATAACTATTAAATCAAGGTTAAATTTACAACGATAAGCCCCCAAAACGTAATCGTTGTGTTTTTAAGACGTTACTTTTGACATAACGTATTTTACTAATATGGTCTACCAGGCAATGATTATGCGTGTTTCAATTGTTATCGGAGTTCTCCTGATGGGTGCTTTTTCTCTTCATGCTCAGATCCGTCCGGGAATCAAATTCGGATTATCTACACCAGATGTGCAACCGAAATCATTTATTGTGACGAATGATCAAGGCGTAAACCTGTATGAAATTTTCGTTGATAAAGCTCGCTATGGCCTTCACGGTGGAGTTTTTGTTCAAATGCAACTGGGTGGATTCTTTATTCAACCTGAAGTACTATTTAATTCTACCAATTTTAGGTATCGTGTGGATTCACTTCTCAATGGTGGAGGCAATGACCTATTTACGGATACGTATCGCAATATTGATTTTCCTATCATCGTAGGACTGAAGGCCGGTGCTGTGCGTGTGGGCGGTGGACCTGTAGGCCATCTATTTCTCGATAGTGACAGTGGTTTTGGTAAATACAGTAGTTTTAATCCTTTACTTGATGATCTAACTTGGGGCTGGCAGGCAGGATTAGGATTTGATTTCTGGAAGCTGCACATCGATTTTCGTTATGAGGGCAATTTTTCCAGGTTGGGAGACCATATTTCTTTCTTTGGCAAAGAATATGATTTTGCAACAAATAATAATCGAATCAAAGGTTCATTAGGATTTTCATTTTAAAAGCATCAGGGTTTACCATATAAATACATTAAGGCATTGGTTTAAGAAATGTTAAACATGTTTAAAATATTGTTTATCTTTTAATATTGGCAAACATTTAAGGGGATATAGTGTGTTTACTTATAGTATAAAATCTTTATCAAGAACTATCATGAAAAATCTATTTTCCCTAATCGCATTCGTATTTATATCGATAGCGTCAATCCATGCGCAGGACGTCAAAATGACATTCACAGCAGGTGTATCACCACAACAGACACCTACGCCTCATCACATATTTGTTAATCGCTCTTCACCACGTGATGAATTTACTTTTGATCTTGCCCAGGTTAAGGCATCTTACTTCGTTGGATTTGGAGCGAAATATGAATTAAATCCTTTTTTTCTTGCTGCTGAAGCACAGTATAATAAAAGGGAATACGTCTATGGTGTATTGTATACTTTTCCTGGTTTCGGTCGATCTGAGCAAACGGAATTTTTTACAGAGTCCATGAATGTCATCAATCTTCCATTGACTTTGGGAGTGGATCTTGGTATTGTAGATGTGACAAGTGGCTTTTTACCTCAATTGATATTATCCAATGATTCTGATCTGGCAGAACTTCCAGGATATAATCAAAAACTGGATTTCCTTCGTTTTGGTATGCATTCTGGAATCGCGGCTAATATCAATAATCTTCGTGTAGGATTAAGCTGGCAAATGGACTTTAATAATTATGCAGATCACGCATTTATTCGCACACAAAATCTTTCCCTGCAAGGACGTTCTACCCGTGTTTTAGGAACACTTAGTTATCAGTTTTAATCAGGATAAAATCATAAAAAAAGCCGATGATAGACACCATCGGCTTTTTTTATTTTAGTAATCCTCATTTCATTTCAACTAGTAATAATGAAGATGATAGTTTGTCCAGCATTTTTGGATTTGTCTGCGTTTCCAGCAATTTAGCAGTTTCTCTTGATCGGGCTACTATCCAGGAAGCAAGTTGTTTGTTCTTTCCACGATCCATTCGCGCCGAAAAATAATCTGCTGCCTTCGCAGTAATACCAGTAAGGTATGCCATGTATTCTTTCCTTGTTTTATCAGTTCCCTTACGTAGAATGGAAATTAAAAATCGATTACCATTGAAGGAATTTATATCTTCCTGTACGTCGGCAACATCATCATTAATCTCTGTGATAATGTCATAGTACATCCACGATTTTTCTTTATATAAATCGTTTAGCGCAGGATGAGCTTGGTAGATGAGATGTCTTATTAACCTTACATCACAGGATTTAGTGACATAAAATTTTTTCATCGACTCCTTTGTGGGCCATCTGTTTTTTCGACAATTGCGCTCGATTCCTTCGTAATTCACAATTTCTTCCACCAACGCATCCACTTTCTTTTTTGAATATCCCATAGCAGTCAGTGATGCACGAATAGGCTTCCATAAGGATTTGATTTCTCCTTTATCCAGTGCCCATTGACTTTCTAGATATGCATCCAGCATGTAAATCTGAAATTGAACATCAATCAGTTGGCCAACGAAATTTTTATCCTGATTCAGACCACTGGCGTTTAATAGATCCGTGATACGTCTGTATGTAAAAAGTGTATTAATCTTATCGATGGTGGTTTTCTTAACCGGGTTTTTCCTGGTGGTCATAATATATTTATATGTACTTTTTTTTTGGAAAATCAGCTTTTTGACAAAAACTGATTATTGGGTGCAGGGCAGCCTAATAGCTTGTTTGGATAACTAAAATTAACAAACGCAAATGAACCCTTATGTAAATTTTACAATCGCCCTACTCTACTTTGATGATTCTTCGGGTCGCGAGGTGGTCATTTACGTTAAATACCACGTAATATGTGCCTGCAGGATAAGCCAACAGGGATAACTCTCCTTTGAACCGTTCATCGTATCTCCCAACTGCACCGCGGACGACAGGTTCTCCCGAAGAACTGAAAATGGTATACCTGACATTAATCTTTTCTGTTGGGAAAATAGCTTCCACCTGATATACTCCTTTGCCCGGATTAGGATGAATCTGAATAAAATGATCATCGGTTAAAAATATTGTTGAAACGTTTGTACTGACAAATACCGAATCAATGCGTTCGCATCCTGCACTGTCGCGGGTAGTTACTACATAAATTCCTGGCTCCAGCATTGTAAAATTTGAATCCAACCCAAATTCTCCCCCATTCAGGCTATAAAGGATTGGTCCAAGACCATTAGAAGCTGATACATGGATTTCACCAACATCGCCTCCTGTAGCTGGAAGGGTAGTCAACAAAGTTTCAAGCTGACATTCCAGAATGGTAAAACTGGCCGTATCAAGGCATCCTGCGTCATCCCTGGCGATCACCATATAGGTGCCAGCCTGTAAGCTGGTAAAAAGGTTACTTGTCTGGAAAATACTTCCATCGAGGCTATATTCTACAACACCAAGACTATTGGTGGTTTCTACTAAAGCCCATCCGTCATTTGCACCGGCGGATGACTCTGGGGTAAATCCTACGGAGAGATGTAATACACATTCACCTGTAAGGCAGAATTGATTGGCTTCACTATCTCCAAAATTAGGTTTAGCTAAAGAAGCTATCATATCACCTTCGACATTGACGATTGCATAATCTCCCTGGACACCCTGCGCGGACATCCCATCCCCGAATGAATCATAAATAACAAACGTGTAGCATTTATCACGATCAAGGCAAAATGCCGATACAAATAAATTTTGCTCCTCTGCATAAGGACCTCCGGCTGCAATCACAGCTTCTGTATCATCAATTAATTCCCAGGTGGTTTCTCCAGGAAAGTTATCAGTAAGCAGATTTAAAAATAATGCTGTGCCTTCGGGCTGCGCTGTGAGTGTCCAGGTGATATCATTGTTATCTGGAAGTTCATCAATAACCCCATTTAATGTTAGCAGTACTACCTGTATTATATTATCTCCTTCTACCAATCCTGCGACAGTAATCAGGAACTCTTCTTCTTCACCAAATAGTAAGGAGCCAGTCCATTCAATGGTATCAACAGGAGCCCCATTAAGTAATAGCTGCAAAACAACGGATTGAATCGTATCGACTCCAAGATTCCTGATATCAATGGAGCTTTGGTTATCTACCGAACATACTGTAGTCATAGCTTGTGGGACGTTGTATGCTATTGCTATATCCTTGTGAGCGGGTTTATTAATGTCCACAAGGATGGTATCATTCAGATGATTGCCATCAATATCAAGTATAGACGCAGCTAACAGTGTATAGTGCCCCGGAGCGATAAAATCGAGTCCTGTACTGAAGGTATGATCATAACTGCTGTCTACCGGAAGACTATCTATAGTAGCAGGTTCTATGATCCATATGCCACCTTCGAACTGATATCCCACTGAAAAATCATATACTGTTTTCAGCCCACGGTTAAGAATCCGGAATGTAAGTGGTTCGTTAAGCGAGAGATCAGGACCGTCTTGAGGATTGAGAACTGCTGTAGGAAATAAATCAAATGTATCCCGTGCAGCAGCAAACGCTACAACACGCGTTGACCAATTGCCGGTAGTCGGAATATATTCACCGGAAAACCAAAAAGTCTGATCATCAGAAGGGTCAACAGACATACTTGCATAGTCTCCAAAACGATCAGTACCTATACTGCCTCCACCTGTTGCAAATTCATACTCCTTAAATGTCATCGTGCCCAAAGGATCAGTAGCGTAGCGGCCGGTGTACCTAAGGGAGGGATGTTTACTTTCACCTGAGATAGAATATGCAACACCAATATTTCCCTGCCCGTCAATTCCTATCGACGACATGAAGCGATGCAATCCATCATCTGATCCGATTGTACCTTCCTGATAAAGAAACCAATCCTGCGCAGGAGTCTTCCGCATTTCAATCCATCGAATACCGGCTACTTCATTTCCTGTGACATCGACCATAAAACTGAGGACAAAAGACTCATGTGTTCCAAAATTCCGGTATTGCGCTTTATTGGTAATAATCCATTCAGCTCCGTCAATGCCTTGGCCATTGGGTTGCGGAATACAGGAAAAGCCCCCTGTATTTTCGAGTGAGCAGCCATCAGTATCATATGGGGCAGTTGGAATATCAATGAGTTCTACGTTTGAATTGGCAGAAGTATCCCAATCGATGGTAATTTTATGAAGGATGATGTGATCATGATCTGTGGTACCCCAATCATCATCATTTAATTTGACGATGAGGCCAGGGG
>JALYSC010000514.1 GCA_030855005.1 Bacteroidota bacterium
GTGGTGGACCCGGCCTGAACTGGTTGGCAGAGTCAATCGCTATGGGATCGACATGACCCCAATGCGGGGTGAGGCATTCAGGAACAAACCTGCCTCCCTTCCCGTCAGCAAAATATTTGGGTTGCCAGCGATTGATATCCTTGCACGCTTCCACTGTATTGACACACTTATAAGCAGTATAATCATGATATGGCTTACCACCGGATCCTTCAACAGCACCATATTGGTTAGAACCATCATCCCGGCGTGCTTCAATGACCGTTTTGGCAGCCAGGTTACCGATGCCTTCCGGAGTGGCAGGATCTATAGAGGTATTATCCGGATCGTACCCCAGGTCTGTCATGAACTTGCGGAACAACAGTGTATCTGTATAGTAATACTCACGCAATGCCCTGTAAGCCGCATAGCTGATCGCAGTCTCTTTATTCTTCAACGACCTCTCCTCTGAAGGTCTCTTATCGACATTCGCCAGATATACAGCAGATGCCGCCGAATCATATCTCGACCATGCGTCGAACATGGAGACATAAATTAATGCCAGGTACCGCGATGTAATGGTAGGTCTGGGCCTGAATTGTTCGGTATTGTTGGCAGTGGCGGTGAGGGTGACCTCGGCCCATCGATATGCCAGGTTGTCTTTTCCGGATGGCTCTGCCGTCACTGTTTCAACTACCTGACGGCGATCAGATTTGCATCCGCTTATGTATGCAGTTGCCAGGAGGATTAGCGTTATAGGAAGATATCGGATCTGCGATGAAAGGTGCATACCATTTTGATTTAGCTAAAGAACTGGAACGATAGGAGCACAGCAAATTCTTTGCCTCTGATGAAAATCTATGCGCAAAGATAATTTTTTGCAAAAGGCTATGTGCTTTCGGATATCAGAGAACGCTTAGAAATGTTGGGTGATGTAAAAAATCAATCGTGAAATTGATCTTGAGCACTGAGTGAGCTGCTATTAGGTCAGGGTTTTTTTTCGAAAAAAGGGAACAGTCCTCTAGGAACATGTATTTTTTCACCGCTTTTCAAGAGCAATCAGAAAACACATTAACATTTGAAGCCTACAGATCTTTCAAATCCCGAGTATTTCCATAAGGTTGTGGACTGTCAGTATGCCTGTCCAGCTCATACCCCGGTGCCGGAATATATACGTCTTATCGCGCTGGGACGATATGACGATGCCTATATGGTCAACTGGGAATCCAATGTCTTCCCCGGCGTCCTGGGCAGAACCTGTGACCGCCCTTGTGAACCAGCATGCCGCCGCGGGCGGGTTGAGGAAAAACCTGTGGCAATCTGCCGCCTGAAAAGGGTCTGTGCTGATAATAAAGGTGACCTCAGTGATCGAATGCCACAGGGACCATTTGCTCCGAATGGAAAAAAAATAGCCATGATCGGCGCTGGTCCGGCCTCCTTAACAGCAGCCCGTGACCTTATACCACTCGGGTATGAAATCCACCTCTACGACGAACAAAAAGCCGGCGGAGGATTTATGCGCAGCCAGATCCCTTCTTTTCGCCTACCAGAAGAAGTCCTGAACGAAGAGGTTAATTACATTCTGGATATGGGTGTCCTCACGCATTTCAATCAGTATGTGTCCAGTATGAAAGAAATCCTGGACCAGGACTATGATGCTGTCTTCGTAGGTACAGGTGCGCCTCGCGGAAAAGATTTACCAAAATTGCATGGACGATGGGATGCAAAAGATCATGTTCATATCGGTATCGATTGGCTCGCCAGTGTAGCTTTTGGCCATATTGAGAAAATCGGTAAAAAAGTAATCGTTGTTGGTGGTGGTAATACTGCCATGGATTGTTGTCGCACCTCACGTCGCCTCGGGGGCACAGAAGTAAAAGTCGTCGTGCGTAGCCCATTCGAAGATATGAAAGCCTCCGCATGGGAAATTGAAGATGCGCAACATGAAGACATACCAATTTTAAATTGCCATAATCCAAAAGCTTTCGTCACCGAAAATGGTGTGATGAAAGGTATGTTGTTTGAAAAAGTAGAGGCCGTCTATGATGATAAAGGGAAACGAAGCCTGGTATCGATGAATGAACCTGATGTCTTCATCGAAGCCGATGATGTATTGATGGCAATCGGGCAGGACAATGCGTTCCCCTGGATCGAACGCGATCTCGGTATTCAGTTTGGCGAATGGGAAATGCCTGTGGTAGATAAACTCACTTTTCAGTCTTCTAATCCAAGAGTATTTTTTGGAGGAGATTCTGCATTCGGTCCTCAAAATGTAATTACGGCTGTCGCGCATGGTCATCAGGCGGCGATTTCAATAGATCTTTTTTGCAATCGTACAGATATCACTGATCGTCCGGATCCCATGACTAATCTTTTTAGTCTGAAAATGGGGATCCATGAATGGAGTTACGATAATTATGTAGTGGATGATCCGCGCTATAAAGTACCGCATGCCAATAAAGAGATCACGCTGCAAAATCGAATGATTGAAGTAGAGCTTGGTTTTGACGGCCTCACCGGATTTAAAGAAGCACAACGTTGTCTTAACTGTGAT
>JALYSC010000515.1 GCA_030855005.1 Bacteroidota bacterium
GTCATTACATAAGGACGGATCCAAAATAAATTCATTTGGAATACATCACCTCAACCCCTTGTCTATCCCTCCATTAAAATACCCATGGAACTTATTTAAAAGCCAAAAGCAGTAGCATCTATTGGATTAGCCTGATACACCTGATCCAGGAACTTGCTGGTAGCAACCATGTCTTAGCGAAATAGTCTTCCATGCCCGCATGAATAAACGGACTGTGACTTTCGGCAAAACGAGATGCTGATCAGCTTCATGAAAACTTGAGTAGTTGTTAAGGTTTTTAGTAAGTTTTTTTTAGATTTAAGCTATCAAAATATATCTATGAAGATTTTATCACTGCTATTGTTTTTCACTTTGATGATTCTATACAATGGTTGTGCTCAGCATCCATCGCCTCAAACTACTCAGACTCCAGTCGTTGATACACGTGCGCCAGGCATACTATCTGACTCCATGGTGGATGCAATGAAGAAAGAAAAGGAAATGCTCGTCGCCAAAATGGCAGCGGCTCAAATAACACACTTTATAATCAAAGCACCAGGTGATCGGTTTGGCTATACTGTTTTCATTGATGGTCAAATGTATATTGAGCAAGTTACCATCCCCGCAGTAGAAGGTATTCGTGGTTTTGCCACACAGGAAGACGCAGAAAAAGTAGCCCAACTTGTCATTCGTAAGATCAAAGAAGGGGAGATGCCTCCTTCACTTACTCCTGCAGAACTTACAGCATTGGGCATATCCTTACAATAGACCAGACGTTCGATCACTACTGGAAGGAACCTTCATTTACTTTTGATGTTAGTTGAGCAGGGTAGGGTGTAAGTATATTCCCTTCATTCCTGTATACAATTACCCTAAATTTTGGCCCGAATTATGCTAGTATTAGCCGACTATGGCCCGTACAAAGAAGAACGTAGAATTATTATACGATAAAGCGCTTAATAAAGCCACAGCTTTCTCCAGGGAAGAACGTGAAGTCCTAAAAATCAGGGGTTTATTGCCATACATCTCTTCCTCACAGGAGATACAGGTCCAACGGGTGCTGGGCAATATGCGGCGAAAGGAATATGATATTGAGAGATATATTTTCCTTTCCGCACTCCAGGACAAAAACGAAAGGCTTTTTTATCGAACAGTGATTGAAAACCTGGAGGAACTGATGCCTTTGATTTATACACCTACGGTAGGTCAGGCATGCAAAGAATTTTCCCACATATATCGCCATGCGCAAGGCATGTACATCACCCCGGAAGACAAGGGTGAAATCTCCAAGGTCCTGAATAACTGGCCGGAGAAAGATGTGCGAGTGGTCGTCGTAACAGACGGACAACGTATTCTTGGTTTGGGCGATCTAGGTGCAAATGGAATGGGCATTTCTATCGGAAAGCTTGTGTTGTATTCTGCGTGTGCAGGTATCCATCCTAGTCAATGCTTACCAGTGATGTTTGATGTCGGTACTAACAATGAAGATTTTCTCAGCGATCCACTTTATATCGGCTATCCTCATCATCGGTTAACGGGTGAAGCTTACTTCGCCTTAATGGATGAATTTATCCTGGCAATACAGCGCAAATTTCCTGATGCCTTAATACAGTTCGAAGATTTTCTTACCCCTAATGCATTTGGTTTACTAAATGCTTATCGCAATAAGGTTTTATGTTTTAATGATGACATCCAGGGCACAGCGTCAGTAGCACTTGCCGGCGTATATGCTTCTACGCGGATTACAGGAATACCGTACAAGGATTTAAAAATCATGTTCCTAGGTGCCGGTTCGGCTGCAACTGGCATCGGAGATCTGATGGTACGTGCTTTTGAGGAAGAAGGTCTTACAAGAGATGAAGCACTTAAACGACTTTGGTTTGTTGATGGTACTGGTCTCGTTGTCTCAAGTCGTACTGATCTTGCTGCTCATAAACTTCCATTTGCTCATGTATATGATCAAATGGATTTTATGCATGCACTCGATGCTATTCGCCCGCATGTACTCATCGGTGCAACTGCAGTAGGTAATACATTTACAAAAGAAGCAATTGAAAAAATGTCTTCGATAAATTCTCGTCCCGTAATCTTCGCATTATCGAATCCAACGGAGAAAGCTGAATGTACAGCTCAACAGGCGTATGAATGGAGTAATGGCAAAGCGATTTTCGCCAGCGGTAGCCCTTTCAAACCAGTGGAAATAAATGGTCAATATTTCAAACCCGGACAGGGCAACAATGCATATATTTTTCCTGGTGTAGGCCTCGGGGCTATAACAGCAAAAGCAAAAATAATCAGGGATGATATTTTTCTAACCGCAGCAAAAACACTTGCATCTATCGTAAGTGAAGATGATATTCAAAAAGGATCTTTATATCCACCCATGAGTGAGATCAGAAGGATATCCCATGAAATCGCTACTGTAGTTGCTGAGAAAATTTTTGCGGACGGATTGTCACGAATCAAGAAACCGAAGAATCTCAGGAAGGAGATTGAGGAGTATATGTACGACCCACGGTATTAGTTAAAAGTTAAAAGATAACAG